>NZ_JBNRJF010000014.1:0-46158 GCF_050589305.1 Gilliamella sp. G0441
AGAAGAGTGGGGTGGCGAATTACGTTATGACTTTGAGGCGGATAAAAAAGGGGTCTTACTGGGTTACAGCAGTGAAAAAGACAAGGCAAATTATGTTGAAAAAATAGCCCGCGCACAATACTACACGACACTCGGAGACTTATATAAAACGGCGTTAGAGTTACAACAACGCAATACCCATAATTATGGTGATGCTTCTACCCGTGAAACCTTAGTGGCAGCGAAAATAGAGCGTTCGTTTTTTGGTGGACGGGATAAAGGTTATTTCATCCAGCAAATGACGATGACTAAATCGGGTGATGTGTCTGATGACAATCGCACTACCTTAGGGTACAGCTCACAAATTACCGAAAGCATCAATTTGGGTGCAGAAGTTTTTGCATCAAATCGGGGTGCCGGTGGTGGCGTTCAGGGTAGCTGGGATGTGAATGACCGCACCAGTTTATATACCAAAGTCTTAAATGATGTGGACTCGACCTCGGGTCGGGGCATTACGACGGTTGTCGGGGGACGTAGCAAAGCGACCAGCCAGATGGAGCTTTACTCAGAGCGACAATTTAAAACCACTAAAATTGACCGAACCACCTCTGATGTTTACGGGGTGACTTATAAACCGACTGAATCTCAGTTTGTTGAAGGGTCTTACTCGGTAGGACGGGTGAATAACCGTAACCGAAACCGTACTAGTTTAACCGGAAATGATGAAACTCGTCGGGATGTGTATGCAGTAGGATACGGTTATAAAAATGATACCGTTCAGGTGCGTAACCGGGTGGAATACCGGATAGATGAAGGTAGTGAGCGTATCCGCCAATGGGTAACGACCAACCGGGCAAAAACGACCGTGAGCGAGAACCTCAGCTGGATGGCGCAGTTTGATTTTGCGAAAACACTTGGTAAACAAAATAATTCGAACGATGTTTTGAGTAACTACACAGAATCGACAATAGGCTTTGCTTATCGCCCGTTATCCATCAATAACCTGAATTTATTCGGTAAGCTGACGTATGTGTATGGTTTAGATCCGGATGATCAGCTGATAGCGAACTCGACGTCGTCAAATAGCAAAAGTTATACCTCAAGTCTGTATGACCAAAAGAGCTGGGTGTGGTCATTAGAAGGTGTATATGAGTGGAATGCGAACTGGGAAACAGCGTTTAAAGCGGCGCACCGACAAGGGCATTTACGTTACAAAGGTGAAAGCTCATGGTACTCCTCAGGGGCAAGCTTGTATGCAATACGCCTCAATTACAAGACAGGTGACTGGGAATACCAGATAGAAGGTCGAACGTTACGTACCGATCTGGCAGATGACCATAAAGACGGGATTGTGACCAGTATTTACCGAAATGTCGGTGACAATATCAAGATGGGAGTGGGTTATAACTTTACGGATTATAACGACAACTTAACGCACCTGAACTACCGTTCACATGGTTGGTTTGTCAATGTAGTAGGGAGTTTCTAATGAACAGTTGGCAAAAAGTTAACAGTGGTCAAATGCATTTACCCATGCAAATCAATTCAGACCAAAAAGTTGAAAATCAAAAAGAAGAGAATTTACGCATATCAGGAGAAAAGATAATGCGAACTGCGCATAATGCAACAGTGAAAATGAATGCTAAAAAAAGATCGTGGGTTGATGCTCTAGGCTATAAAGTGTTATTACAATGTCTAAAATGGATGTGGCTATCTATCTTTATGTCATTTGCAGTAGTATCGATAGCTAATGCAATTCCAATATCGGGAAGAGTATTTTTAGACTACGATGATACCGCAGCTAAAGTAACATTTCCGTTACAAGGTCTATCCGTTACATTAAAAAACGAT
This sequence comes from Gilliamella sp. G0441, assembly GCF_050589305.1. Taxonomy (NCBI): domain Bacteria; kingdom Pseudomonadati; phylum Pseudomonadota; class Gammaproteobacteria; order Orbales; family Orbaceae; genus Gilliamella; species Gilliamella sp. G0441. Next base: position 1,831 of record NZ_JBNRJF010000014.1, read on the forward strand.
GAAAATGTCTTAATAGCAAATCAACAAACAAATGATGATGGTCAGTATAACTTTGAAGTTAATACATTAGGGAATTATGTCGTTGAAATAGCAACCAATAATGGTGAAAAAGTTTCCAAAAACGTAACTGTTAGAGGGGCAACAGGTGAGTTAAGTCAAAACCTCTTTTTAAAAGGAAAAGGGGGAACTATTCGTCTAAAAGTTAAAAATGGAACAGATGCAGGTATTAAAGATATTCCAGTAAAAATACGTACTCAATCAACGTTTGGAATGGTAACCAATACGGATAATAATATCGTATTAAAGACAAATAATAATGGCGAAATAGAGATAAAAAACACCTTATTAAACGTTAAATATGAGGCCTATTTTGATGAAGATGTTGATCTCTTTTTAAAAACTCAAAATTATAAATTATGGGATGTAACACTACCAGATAATAGTCATCAATATGCTAAACTCATTTCTTTTAAGATGGTAGGTTCAGATCAAAGCGGACAGTTTAATCTTAAACATCGTAATACCAATTCTGTTGATGGTGTTGTTGTGGTTGATAGAAATAACAACAATACCTATGAAGCTGATATTGATACTGGTCTACAAAACATGAGGGTCGAGCTGTATTATTCTGGTACAACAACCAAAGTAATGGGAACCGATACAGTTATTACGGGCGGTGATGGTAAATACAGCTTTCGTGATCTAGCTGTTGCCACTTATGATATTCAGGTAACAAATGTCACTTCTCCGCCTTTTACTACTGATAGTAAAAACAGGGCAAAAGCACAATTAACAATACCTGACTCAACAGGGGTACCTAGTGGTCCTAATTTCCTGTTTCAATTAGATCCTTACGATACATCTTTATCAAGTATATCCGGAAATGTGTTTGTATTAGGACCTCAGCAATATATTCTAGCCGGTCCGGATTCAGGTAAAACGGACAATAATCTTCCACTTGCGGCTCAAGGTAGTACAGGACTTAATACCACTGTTGATCTTTACCAACATAATGGAACCGATTGGGAAAAAATTGCTTCTCAATTCACTGGTAATTTGGGCGCTTATAAATTTGTCGGATTAGTAAAAAATAAAGATTATAAAGTTGTTGTCACAGAGTCAAATATAAATTTAAATAATACTGTTTTTGTTAATGATACAGACGGTAAGTCAACCAGTACCTCCTCTAAATCAAAAAGTATTCATAAAGGTAAGGTCACATTAAGTAATGGTACACAAGCTAACATTGCGGCTAAAGAGATTATTGTACCTAAACTTAATGACAGAAAAACTAACCAAAATTTTTGGTATTCACCAATACGTAAAAATTTAGGTAATTTATTAGTCGTCAATTATTTGAAAACAGCTAATGGGAATTGGAGTTGGAGTTCAACGATTAATGGGCTTGAAGCAATTACCGCCAGTACTTATACTAAAATAGCCTTTTTTGAAGAAGATGGTGTGACTCAAGCAACCGATTTACAAGGTAATAAATTAGAAGTTAGCTATCAAAAACCAGGGTTTTATGGAGTAAGAGGCTCACAAGATTATCCTATCGATCATGCCGGTTTGTTTTATTATTCTGTTGTTGAATATGATACGGATAATTTAAATTATCCCGAATCATATAATGGCGAATATTCGATTAATGTCACTCCAAATAAAACTTGGGAAGACACCATCTATTTTACACCAAAAAGACCCAATACGATTTCTGGATATGTTTATTTAAATAATAGCCATCGAGGGGCTTTAGGATCTTATAATCCAAATCAAGATACACCTATTAAACAAAATCGGGTTATTCTGGAACGCAAAGTGTCTGGAAAATGGACAGTTATCACTGAATTTGCAACCGATAACAATGGTTATTACAATTTCACCAATTTGCCTAACGGAGAGTATCGTGTTACTGCTAAACAGGAGTATGGTGGTGATAGTAATATCAAGGCTGGCGATGTTGATTTCGAAAATAATGATCAGAATAGGGGAGCAAGTATCGATCCTAATGATAACAAGAAAACGATATCAAGCATTGTTGTTAATGCGAGTGGTGGTAACAGATATAACACAGGCACTAACATCTGGTATAAATTGAAAATTAACGAAGATGTTCTTCGTGGCACAGTATTTTTAGATACATGGTTAGGCGATGGTGAGATACAAACCGGGCAAATGTACAATGCTAATGACCTACCATTAAGAAATGCGGTCGTTTTACTTTGCGAAGATAACAGTTCTAATGATTGTACTGAAAACGGAAGTAATTTTATTGGTAAAAAACTAACCAATGCCAAAGGAGATTATAGTTTTCAAGGGCAACAAGATGGTATCAATCGTAATGTCACTTACATCGTTAAAGCTATATACCCAGGGACAACTTCTGTTACTAATACCGCTAAAGAGTTAGCGCCAAGTTATAAAGTAAAATTTAAACAACTTGATGTCCCGATGACGAAAAACTTTTTAATGCAAGGTAAAGGAGAATTTTCGGGAGCACCGGTTAATGATTTAAATGGCGATATGGATTATGCAGGTGAGCAAACATTAGAAAAAGGCGATGGATATTTTGATCTCTATTTCTGGAATGGTAGCGCATATGAAAAATGGAGTGTTATTGGTGATTACTATCGAACAATCAACCTAAAATCATTACCAGAAGGCAAATACCGTATTGTCCACCAAGCAGATAAAAATAAATATTTAGATATTGCCGATAAGGATCCTTCTTCACCTCCTGGTACAGTAAACTTTGAAGTTTTAGCTGATGGTACATTAGTTAATATGGATAAGAATAATCAATGGTTTATGCAAGCAAGGATAGCGCCTTCAGGACTAAGTGAAGCTTTGTCTGGTAACATTTATTTAGACATCATTGGATCAACTGAAAAAAATGAACAATCCGTTTTATTAACATCAGATGAATTACAACGGTATAATCTATCAGATTTATCTGTAGAAGGGGTCTTTACACCAAGAATTTATCCTAATTACTATGATAGAACGAAAAGTATCGATTCAATCTTAGCTGATCCTGATTTTGTTGATAACAAGGTAAAACAAAATGGGCGATTTGTTTATAATAAACAAAACTCAACTCGTTATAATAATTTATATATAACGAGCATGTTACTGCGATTAAATGGATTGGATAAAAGTACTTTCAAATTAGTTGGTAATAGCAGTGCGTCTAAAACAGAAAAAAATTATCTTCCAGATGAAATAAAAACGAATTTGGAATATATGCAGGTTTATTTATTACCAAGAGGCGTACCGAATCAATATTGGTTAATTAGAGCCAATAATAATACTGAAATTAGCGGTCAGCTTTATTACGATTATGATGATAATGGTAGTTTTGATTCGTCTAAAGGTGATGTGCCAATTACAGGTGTACGTGTCGAAATTTATCGTAAAGGTAGTAATAAATTATATTCTTATACCAAAACGGACAATAACGGTAAATATCGTTTCAGTCATCTTTTAAATGATAATTACACGATAAAAGTAACGGATACAGGCTTAGATAATCGCTATGAATTGAAAAGTCCTTCTGATACCGTAAACGATGTTCAAATCACTGCATCGACGCCAATTTTATCAGGTGGTGGTTTAGACTTCATTTATAAAAAAGAGGGGGATGCATCGATATCGGGTTATGTCATGATCGATATCAATAATAATGGTCAACCCGATATCAGTTTTAATAGAACAGGTGATCTTCCTGTTTCAAATGTAACTATTAATTTATATAAAGGAAGTGACGCAACAGGAACGCCATTTAGTACGCTTAAAACCAATGAAATTGGCTATTATAGTTTTAGTTTAAGTAAAGAAGATTCGAAAGCTAGCCTTTATACTGTTGAAATTGAACCGCCAAGCGGTTATGGCGTGATAGCGAATGCGGATAACAATACGAAGAAAACTTTAAATCCGATATCTTTTAATACTAAAGGTGGTAGTCAGAAAGGTAAATACTTCTTATTAGCAGGGAAAACAAATGCTAATCCATCGGCAGGTATTACCAGTACTACCGCAACAAATAGTGGTATTTCGGGCAAAACATTAATTGGTGATCCTGCTGCTGCAACAGGTAATCCATTAGGTGGGGTATTACTCAGTTTATACGATGCTACGACGAATAAAGAGATGGTTCGCCAGTACAGTGATGCTAATGGAGAATATCATTTCTATAATTTGCCAGATGGTAACTATAAAGTCAGTGTTATTTTGGCCCCACAAAATTATGTTATTGTTGGGAATAGCGAAAACTCAGTACAACCAATTGATACCATATCAAATATCGCTATTAATAATCGAGGTATTGACGGTAAGATATTCTATTATAGTCAAGCTAGCTACGACGGAATCCAAGGTAATGTGTATATCGATTTTAACGATTCTAACCAAGATTTGAATCATACAAATCAATTTGCGCATCCACTTGATGGCTCGGTACAGGCAACTGTTGAATTATATTCAGGGTTAAATGCTAGTGGACAGCCGTTGATGACTCAAAAAACGACCAATGGTCATTACCATTTTGCTAATCTTTTATACGGAACGGGTGTTAATTATTCTGTTAAAATCATAATGAATTCCATTAATGATTATGATTTCAAACAAAGTAAATCAGGCAATCAAGCACAAAATATTGTTATTCCTGTCAGTGGATTACCTTTAGAAGGATCACTTGATAATCATTATCTTGTTTTAGGTAAGCAAAAAATTGGTGGTGATGTTTGGATTGATTACAACAACAATAAAATGAAGGCAGATGATGAACTTGCTAATGATGTGACAGTAAATCTAAATTACAAGGTGCCAGGTTCAAATCAATATAAAACGCTTAAAACAATTACCACGAATAATATTTCTTTAAATGGTAATTCGTCGAAAAATGGTCAATATCTTTTCGAAAAGCTACCTATCAATTATTATTATCAAGTGGAAGTCATTACACCAGATGGCGCTAAACTTATTCCTGCATCAGAGATAGCAAATAATAAAAATATCATTGATTTTATGCCGCTAACTAATGATGATTTCAGTAGTAGTACTGGATTTAATTATGGCGGTATTATCACAGGACAAGTAACGATTGATGTGGATAATAGTCAAAGTAAAACAGATGTTGATACTGGTTTTGCTAATGTTGAACTTAAATTGACAAAAGTGTCAGGCTCAAATCCTAATGCGACTAATAATCAAGCAACTTTATCTGTAATAACTGACAGTTCGGGAAATTTTAAATTCGAAAATTTATCACCGGGACATTGGATTCTTACAGCTAATAGTTCTCAAAATGTGCCTGATTGGAATAGCTATGTTTTAAACTATACTTCAATAAATAATATAAAGGTTGTTGCTAAAAATAATAGTTTTTCATTAGATATCAAAATATCTGCAAATCAATCGACTGTTGACGATATAAACATTGGTTATCGTGGTAGCAGTAAAATCAAAGGTTATGTGGTAATTGACCGAGATAACGATGATCAATATAGTCAAAACGATATGGCATTTGGTCAGCTATCTACACCAATAACCCCAGTAATAACCTTAAATTCAGCAAACAATAAATCGGGCTTCACACCTAAAGATATATCGGTTGACCCATCTACAGGTGCTTTTGAAATAGAAGGATTAAGTCAACATAATTATGAAATTACAAGCACAGTAAATCATAATGATTATAAACTTGTCTTTAGTCCCGGAAATCCAGCAACGCCATCGGCGATAGCAACGTTTGATATTAATGGTCCGAATGACAGTCGATATGAACTTAATCCAGAAAAACGTGCTTTCGGTTATCAAATTAAACGCAACTTATCAGGAACAGTTTATTTGGACGCAACCGGAAATGGTTCTTATCAAACATTCCATACAAAATTAGAGGGTGCTGTTGTAAAAATTGAAGGTGAGTTTAAAAACAAAAAAGTGACTTATACCCAAACGGTTGGTAGCGATGGCAACTTCTTATTTAACAATATAACAGAAGGTAAATGGACAGTTTCTGTTTCACATCCAACACGTTCAAGTTTAGTTTATAGCTATTTTGTTGAAAAATCAGTAAGTTCAAGTGGGAACAGTACTAATAGTATTAGTTATCAGGTTGATTCAAATACCGGTCAAGAGATCAAACTTGATCTAGGTATGAAAGGTCAAAGCATAATTACAGGTATGGTTGTTCTGGACAACGATGTCGATGAACAATTGTCACAAGGTGATACCGGTATTGCTAATTTAACCATAAACCTAATTGATCCAACTAATGATACTGTTATCTATAAACAAACGAACACTGGCAGTAATGGCTATTTTGAATTTAATGATCTATCGAGTGGTAATTATCGAATTCGAGTGACTGACCCTACAAACGCTTTAAGTGGTTATGTCATTAGCTTTAGTCCGACAGGTAAGGCATCGACGAATAATGCATTCGATATTGCTACGATAGTTGTTTCGGCGGACAACGATCAAAAAGTCAGTAATAATTTTGGTTATAAAGGTAACATAGGTATTAGTGGTCATATCTATCAAGATATTATGGGTAATGCTGTTCATAATGCTAATTATCCTACATTATCAGGGGTAGAGGTGAGTGCTATCAATCAAAGTAATAACGCAAAAGTTTCGAGCGTATCACTTGCCGATGGTAGTTATGCAATAAACAACCTAACGTCGGGTGTGTGGATTGTTAAAATTACAGGCTATCCTCAAGATTGGAATTATAGTTACGTCAAATACGCTGTAAATTATTTGTCTATTGATCAGGTCAATCCTGGCGAGTTGAAGCTAACCATTTCTGCCACAGATACTGCAGGTAAAACTATCGATTATGGCTTGAAGGGTAGTGCTAAAATTGCTGGGCAAGTGGTTGTCGATATGGATGTCAATGATAATGCCGGTTTAAATTACCATGCGGCAGCTATTGATAGACCTTTAAATGGCATCCCTGTTACCCTCAAAAGTAATGGATTAAGTGGTGCGCCTGAAATCAGAACGTCAACGGATAACAATGGTCATTACCAGTTCGATAATTTAACGGCATATAATCAATATGAAGTGAGTGTTGATGATAATACGTTAATTCAGTCTGGATATGAAATCAGTTTCAGTCCAGCCATGGTTAATGGTGGAAGTGCAAGTAATCATGACACGTTAGCGGTAACGAGTGTTAATCAATTAGTTGACAATATTGATTATGGTTATAAAAGCCAAAAAACGTTAAAAGGGACAATTTACAAGGATTATTCAGGAAAAGGTATACATCAGACATATCATAGTACTTTAGCGGGTGTTACTGTTGAAGCAAGAGACGTAAATAATCCTAATATCCGTCTAACTGCGGTTAGTGATGCTAGTGGTCAATATGAAATCAATAATATTGCAGAAGGCGAATGGATTATTACTATTCAACCAGTAGCAGGTTCAGGCTATAGTTATAGCTATGTAGTTAAACCACAGAATATAACTTCTACAACGGTTACAAATGGAATCAAACTTGATATTAATTCTACATCATCGCCATTAGTTACTAATGTTGATTTTGGTCTAAAAGGTCAAGCAAGTATTAGTGGTCAAGTTGTAATTGATATCGATACCAATGATGGTAATGCAATTACTGCACAAGATATTGGTATTGATTTACTGTTCCCTCATTATACTGTTGAATTGTTTGTCGAAAATGATCTAGTTGATACCGCCGAAGCAATAAGCACAGGAACGAATATTGACGATCTTGGTCAATATAAGTTTGAAAACTTAGTGTCTGGTGTTAACTACAAAGTAAAAGTGTCTATTCAAGATTCTAATTATATTAGTAGCTTTATGCTAACAGATAGTCGTATTACTGCGACAACAAATAAGACAGATAACGAAATGGAGGAAATTTACCAATTTGCAAGTGCAACTGATCAAGCTCAAGGAGTGATTTTTGCTTGGAGTGGTATTAGTGGTATTAAAGGTAAGGTGTTCTTAGATAATAATGATGATGGAGAATACAATCCATCAATTGATAGCTCAGTTAATGCACCTATCACATTACTATTTGAAAATGTCAATAACCCAGCTATTCACTTTACACACTCACTAGCAGCTAACGCTATTGACTATGAAATAAAGAATATCATACCTGGTAAGTGGAAAATTGAAGTTACGGGTATACCGACGACTTTGAAAGCAAGCTTTGACCCAGATGATGCTCATCATGATAGTAATGGTACGTTAAAAACGCCTAAAACAGAGAATGTAGCCACATTAGATATCTCTGGTAGTTTAGTTGATCAAAACTTTGGTTATATTAATGGAGGATTCATCGAAGGAAGAATTCTTGACGATAATCAAGGTAAAGGATTAAGTGGTGCTGCCAATTACAAAGGCTTAAAAGGTGTAAATGTTTACTTATTAGATAGTGATAAAAAGCATATCTTAGATAATAGTGGTAAACCAATTACATCTGTAAGTAGTGAAAATGGTAAATTTAGTTTCCGTAATCTGATTATTGATAATAATGGTGGTATACGATACTTCGTTAGAGTTCTGTATGGGGATTACAATGATGGTAGTGTAAGTGTCAATCGTAGTAATCCATTATTTGATTTGATACCGTCATTTGAGCAATATACAGATAATAATGGCAATGTGGTTGAACATGATTTAATTAACTTATCCAACCCACCAGCTTCGGTTACATTCAATGGTGTGGGTGGAGCGCATACAGTACCGGTTGTTTTAAAAGATCCGGCAACAACCTTTACTCGATTGGCGAGTGGAATGTTATTAGGTTATCGTAGTACTGATGCGGACGTAACAATCATTAAAACAGCATTAAAAGATAATGTGGTTGTCGGTGATATCGTGCCTTACTCAATTCAAATTATCAATAATAGTGCCCGGACTTCAACTATTAAGATAAAAGACATCTTACCAGCAGGCTTTAAGTTTGTTAAAGGTTCTACACGTTTAGATGGGAAGAAAGTTGCAGACCTCAGTGGTGGAAGAACAGTTACTTCTCAGGTAATAAAATTAAAATCTAACGGTAAAACTACACTAACTTATATGTTGGTTGTGGGTTCAGGGGTCACTCAGGGCGAATATATCAATACAGCTAAAGCGATTAATTCATTAACTGGACGAGTAGTATCTAATACCTCTCAAGCAACGGTAACCGTCACCGCTGATCCATTATTTGATGATGCACTTATTTTCGGAAAAGTGTATGTAGATAGAAATGGTAACGGCGTTCAAGATGAAGGTGAAGAAGGTTTGAGTGGTGTAAAACTGGTTACAACTCGAGGGGAAATTATTACTACTGATACCAATGGTCGTTACCACTTAGTTGGCGTATCGGGCGGTCGTTGGGAAAGAGGAGCCAATTTTGTCATTAAATTAGATACAAGAACATTACCTAAAGGCTATGAAGTTATTGGACGAAATCCTAAAGTGATACGAGTGTCACCAGGACTTCCAAGCAAAGTTGACTTCATGGTTTCTGAGGAAAGTAATCCATAACATATGGATAACAAGCAAAATTTGGATATGGATATCCAAATTGTAACGTCAAGTTACATTTACATATTTATTTCAGACTTGTTCTGCTTTGTTTTCATCCCTTTTCAATAATAGGGAAGGGATGGAAATGTTTTTTTAAAGAGTTATTTGCCATTAAAAAACAATGCCTATTTCAAATTGCTCTTTTAATTTTATTGACGAAAATCTTTCGATAAATTTAAATAAATCCGAAACATCCAAGATTGAATTTTAATAATATTTAATTAAAACATAAAGTTATTTATTTTTGAAATTTTTAACTAAAAAAATTGATGATTTGACATAAATTAAGAGTATACTATCCGCCTCATAAAACCCTAGTTTTTTTGAGGATGTTAACATTGAGTAATGAAAAGCTTGTGGACTCATTATCCCCCGCACAAATGACCCAAATCGCCGAAGATCTTGGCAATTATAAAGTAAATAAGCACCCTAGCAGTACTATTTTATCTGCTATTCTTGCAGGTTTGTATATTTCTATTGCTTTTGTATTTTATATTACCGTAACAACAGGAACGGCAACCGTTGCTTTTGGACTTGCTAAATTAGTCGGTGGTATCTGTTTCTCATTAGGTCTTATGCTTGTTGTTTGTTGTGGAACAGATCTTTTTACTTCAACAATATTGACTATTTTACCCAAAATGACTCATAGAATTACTTGGGCAAAAATGTTTCGTAACTGGATTTTGGTCTATATTGGTAATTTTATTGGTGCTATACTATTCGTTTGTGTGATTTGGTTTTCTGGTCAATATATGGTAGCCAATGGGATGTGGGGACTTAATGTTCTGCAAACAGCAGATCATAAATTGCATCATACATTTATTGAGGCTATTTTTCTTGGTTTCTTAGCGAATCTGATGGTATGTTTGGCTGCTTGGATGAGTTATGCTGGTCGTAGTTTACTTGATAAAATGCTAATTATGATTTTACCGGTAGCAATGTTTGTTGCTAGTGGTTTTGAACATAGCATTGCTAATATGTTTATGATCCCAATGGGAATTGTGATCAACAATTTTGCTTCCCCAGAATTTTGGCACGCAATTGGTGCATCTCCGGATGCATTCAAAGAATTAACCGTAGAGCATTTTGTGTTAAAGAATTTGATTCCTGTAACAATCGGGAATATTTTGGGTGGTTTAGCCGTTGCGCTGCCTTATTGGGCATTATATTTACGTAAGCCACATTGATTTTTATGATATTTACCCTTATATATAAAAGAGTAGATAGAAATTTTAGTAAACCTGAGGTGAAAAACTATGAGTAATTTAAACGAAGTACAAGCGGTCGCTTGGAAAGGATTTAAAGATGGTGATTGGCAAAATAATGTCAATGTCCGCGACTTCATTCAAAAAAACTACACACCATATGAGGGTGATGAGTCTTTTTTAGCTGGCGCAACTGATGCGACAACTAAATTATGGGATAAAGTTATGGAAGGCATCAAAATTGAAAATGCTACCCATGCCCCTGTAGATTTTGATACAAGTGTTATTTCGACAATTACTGCTCATGATGCAGGTTACATTGAAAAAGATTTAGAAAAAATTGTTGGCCTACAAACTGAGAAACCATTAAAACGTGCGATTATCCCGTTTGGTGGTATCAAAATGATCGAGAACTCTTGTAAAGCTTACAACAGAACTCTTGATCCTTTAGTCAAAAAAATCTTTACTGATTATCGTAAAACCCATAACCAAGGTGTTTTCGATATCTATACGCCAGATATTCTTCGTTGTCGTAAATCAGGTGTTATCACTGGTCTTCCTGATGCGTATGGCCGTGGTCGTATCATTGGGGATTACCGTCGTGTAGCACTTTACGGTATCGACTATTTGATGCAAGACAAATTTGCACAATTCAATTCATTACAAGCGGATTTTGAAAATGGTGTTGATTTAGCCATGACAATGCAACGTCGTGAAGAAATCGCTGAACAACATCGTGCGCTTGGTCAAATTAAAGAAATGGCTGCTAAATATGGTTACGACATTTCTGGACCAGCGAAAACGGCACAAGAAGCTGTTCAATGGACTTACTTCGGTTATTTAGCTGCGGTTAAATCTCAAAACGGTGCCGCTATGTCTTTAGGCCGTACTTCAACATTCTTTGATATTTATTTCCAACGTGATCTTGAAGCTGGATTAATTACTGAAAAAGATGCTCAAGAAATTGTTGACCACTTCGTAATGAAATTACGTATGGTTCGTTTCTTACGTACTCCAGAATATGATGAATTATTCTCTGGTGACCCTATTTGGGCAACAGAATCTATCGCTGGTATGGGTGTTGATGGTCGTACATTAGTTACTAAGACTTCTTTCCGTTTCTTAAATACTTTATATACAATGGGACCATCACCAGAACCAAATATGACTATTCTTTGGTCTGAACAGTTACCAAGTGGATTTAAAGAGTTCGCATCAAAAGTATCGATTGATACGTCATCTTTACAATATGAAAATGATGATTTAATGCGTCCAGACTTTAACAACGATGACTATGCAATCGCATGTTGTGTAAGCCCAATGATTGTTGGTAAACAAATGCAATTCTTTGGTGCGCGTGCAAACCTTGCTAAAACTCTTCTATACGCAATCAATGGCGGTGTGGATGAGAAATTAAAAATGCAAGTTGGCCCGAAAGAAGATCCAATCACTGATGAATATCTTGATTTCGACAAAGTCTTTGCTCGTTTAGATCACTTTATGGATTGGTTAGCAAAACAATATGTGACAGCATTAAACGCAATTCACTATATGCACGATAAATACAGCTATGAAGCATCATTAATGGCTCTTCACGATCGTGATATTATTCGTACTATGGCATGTGGTATTGCTGGTCTTTCTGTTGCTGCTGACTCATTATCTGCAATTAAATATGCAAAAGTAAAAACCATCCGTGATGAAGACGGTCTTGCGGTTGATTTTGAAATCGAAGGTGAATATCCACAATTCGGTAACAATGATCCACGTGTAGATGATATCGCTGTCGATTTAGTTGAACGTTTCATGAAGAAAATTCAAAAACTGAAAACTTATCGTAATGCAATTCCTACACAATCTGTATTAACCATTACTTCAAATGTTGTATATGGTAAGAAAACAGGTAATACGCCAGACGGTCGTCGTGCCGGTGCGCCATTTGGACCAGGTGCTAACCCAATGCACGGACGTGACCAAAAAGGTGCGGTTGCTTCTTTAACATCTGTCGCTAAATTACCATTTGCTTACGCTAAAGACGGTATTTCTTATACTTTCTCTATCGTACCAAATGCATTAGGTAAAGATGATAATGCACGTAAACGTAACTTAGCTGGTTTAATGGATGGTTACTTCCACCACGAAGCGTCAGTTGAAGGTGGTCAGCACTTAAATGTTAACGTATTAAATCGTGAAACATTATTAGATGCGATGGAACACCCTGAAAAATATCCACAATTAACCATTCGTGTTTCTGGATATGCAGTACGTTTCAACTCATTAACTAAAGAACAACAAAAAGACGTCATTACACGTACTTTTACACAATCAATGTAATTTGTTCTAGGTTCTAGTTACCTTGGTCTTTATGAGTAAATTATAAAGACCAAGGAATTAGTAAATTTCTCAAAACTCATTATTATCCTCACGCAGAATTAATAGTAAATGATGTTTATTATTAATCATCAACTTTTATTGAAAAAATTTTTTCAACCAATAAGAACTGAATCATTCTTTTCAACTATGAGTTTTTCGCATTTTAGTGAATATACACTGTGTTGAATAAGAAATATTTTACTAAATACCATTATTAAAGACGACGGTAGATTGATAAAGTGATTCTATCGAGTTTATATAATTAATTTTTTGAATTGAGTATTGTTAAAGTGAATAAAAACAAAATTGATACTTGCTTTTGTTTGGATCAAGTATAAATGAAATTAGTTAAACCGTGCTTTTTAATATAATTAAATGTCAAATAAACTTCTTAAAAAAGTTGATTTAACCTAAGATAATTAATACGAAAAGTTTATGTGGTATGATATGGCTAACAAAATGATGGATGTCTCCAAAATAGCATTAAATAATCGGGCTGTCCTTCATCATTAAACATTAAATAATGCTCTATCATCACAGAAGAGTCAAAAAATATGGTAGTGATTAATATTTAGGTTAATTAGCATACACAACTAATATTCAGAAAACACAATAAATAATTAGGATGAAAATGAACGAAACTTTTTGGGGTTATCCAATCCATACAATACTTATTTTTTTGGGAATCTTAATTGGCGCTTTAATCATTGATCTTTTTATGCATCGAAAAGATAGTGAAGTGACATTAAAAAGCGCTTCAATATGGTCAATTTTCTGGTTGGCTGTATCCCTACTATTTGCAGGTTACCTTTATTTTTATTATGGTTGGGAAACGGGTAATTTATTTATTACCGGTTATGCATTGGAAAAAGTGCTGTCTGTTGATAATCTTTTTGTCATGATGGCAATATTTTCTTGGTTTTCAATACCCACAAAATATTGGCATAGAATCTTATATTGGGGAATTATTGGTGCGATTATTTTTAGGGCGATATTTGTAATTATTGGTACCAAATTATTTGGATTAAGCTCTTATGCAGAAATCGTTTTTTCTTTAGTCGTTGGTTGGACTGCATTTATGATGCTAAAAAACGATGGTGCTGATAAGAAAGTTGAAGACTATTCTCAGCATCTTGCCTATCGTTTAGTAAAAAAATTTTTTCCTGTTTGGCCTAAATTATATGGGAATAAATTTTTCTTAAGTAAGACACAGGTTAACGAAGAGTTAACTAAACAAGAAAATAATGATTTGGCAATAAAGCGCAATGTTAAAGCTTATTTTTTTGTCACACCATTGTTTTTATGTTTATCTGTTATTGAATTATCAGATGTGATGTTCGCTTTTGACTCAGTTCCCGCTATTATTGCGGTAAGTCGTGACCCATTAATTATTTATAGTGCTATGATGTTTGCAATCTTAGGTTTGCGTAGTTTATTTTTTGTACTTGAAGCATTGAAGAAATATCTAATTTATTTGGAAAAATCAGTAATAGCCATATTGTTTTTTATTGCGTTCAAATTACTTTTAAATGCAACCGATCATATTTGGCATCATGGATACAATATTTCGGCGACAATGAGTTTACTCGTTGTGTTAATCGCATTGAGTGTTGCTATCATTGCTAGTTTTTTATTTCCGAAACAACAAAATGAATCTTTATGACTTTAGTACATTAATAATAATTCAATATTGTTGACAGTTAACCTGTATAATCACCGAAAGACTAAGATATTAATTGATTAATGCAATTGGTGAAAGCTAACCCTTATCTGAGTTAAAATAAGCTATATAAAATAATGTGAGCAATGATTAGAGAATTTTTATGGAACAAAATATTATTATGACAACCAAGCAACCGATTAAAGGTCGTATTCACTCTTTCGAATCTTTTGGTACTGTTGATGGGCCTGGAATTCGTTTCATTGTCTTTTTTCAAGGTTGTTTAATGCGTTGTTTATACTGTCATAATCGTGACACTTGGGATTTGAAAGCAGGACGAGAAGTCACAGTTGATGAATTAATGAAAGAAATTGTTTCTTACAAAAGTTTTATCATGCCTAATGGTGGTGGTGTGACCGCATCCGGTGGTGAAGCAACGTTGCAATCTGAATTTATTACAGAATGGTTTAAGGCCTGTCATGAAGAGGGTATAAGCACCTGTCTAGATACGAACGGTTATGCCAGACAACTTGATCAGACTGTTGATGCGTTAATGGAAGTAACGGATTTAGTGATGCTTGATTTAAAACAGATGAATGATGAAATACATCAAAAACTGGTTGGTGTTTCGAATAAACGGGTACTTGAGTTTGCTAAATATCTTCAAAAAATTAATAAAAAAACATGGATCCGCTATGTCGTTGTGCCAGGCTGGACGGATGATGATAATTCTGCGCATCTACTAGGTCAATTTATTCAAGGAATGGATAATATTGAGCGTGTTGAATTATTGCCTTACCATAAAATGGGGGCTTATAAATGGGATACGATAGGGGATAAATATCAATTGGAAGGTGTTGAGGCGCCGCCAAGAGAAACTTTAGATAGAATCCAAGCGATTATTGAAAGTTATGGTCAGCCGGTCACGTTTAGTAAATAAATTCCGCTATATCAAATAAAAGCACATTGAAATGTGCTTTTTTGTTATTTACCGAATTCTTTTACGTTTTATCGCTCGTAAAACAAATATACTCCCTTCTAGCGCTAATACGCAGACAGACAACCAAATGAGTCCATATGAGATGATATGCTCTGATGATACTGATTCATGCAAAAATAGTACCGATACCATAGAAAGCAGAACCGGTTCTACATAACCTAGTAATCCAAATAATCCCATCGGTAGTAATCGTCTTGCAACAAAATACATTGCAAAAGCAATAGCGGTAATGATTCCTAGCATAGGGATAAAAATAGGAAAATGGGTAATGTCATCAATAATCTCATCCCAACTGTAGTTAAGAATAAAATAAAACAAACAACCAATAAAAATAAAGAAGAAGTCTGAAAATGTGCCTGCAATGCCTTCTATTTGTAATTTTCGGCGTGTCATAAAATAAACGGGGTATCCGAGGGCAATGACGGCAGTTTCCCACGAAAATGCACCTGTATTAACAATTTCAATAGCGACGCCTAATGCTGCAAGTCCCACCGCTATTTTTTGTAATAAACTGAGCTTTTCTTGATAAAAAAGCTGTCCTGAAATAACCATGGTTAACGGTAGTAGAAAATAGCCTAAGGAAGCCGACAAGCCATGTCCGTTGATAGGCGCCCAAATAAAGATCATCATCTGGATTGTTAATAATAGTGAAGAACACAATAACCCAATTAAGAGAAGGGGATGTGTTTTTATACGGACAAAAAGTAGATGAATGGCAGACCACTGTTTTTCGATTAAAATTAATATTACAATCGCAGGAAAAGAAGTTAACAATCGCCAGCAAAAGATATCAATAACTGACAAGGGATGCAATAACACGGGATAATAATAAAGTAAGCCAAAAAGGCATGATGCGAGTATTGACAGGACAACACCTTTTATCATGATTTCACCTTATTTAATAAAAAAATAGCGCTAATGGATAGCGCTATTATAGAGTTAAAAAACGTTTTTTAGCCTATCACTTCGACACCATTCATGTATGGAACTAAAACGGATGGAATTTTAATACTTCCATCAGCTTGCTGATAGTTTTCCATAATGGCAACCAATGTACGACCTACCGCTAATCCTGAACCATTTAAAGTATGAACTAAATAAGTTTTATTGTCTGCTTTGCTACGATAACGCGCTTGCATACGGCGTGCTTGGAAATCCCACATATTAGAGCAAGAAGAGATTTCTCGATAAGTGTTTTGAGCAGGAACCCAAACTTCAAGATCATAGGTCTTACAAGAACCAAAGCCCATATCACCGGTACATAGCACAATTTTTCGATAAGGCAGTTCTAATAACTGCAACACTTTTTCAGCATGTGCAGTCAGCTCTTCTAATGCTTGCATGGATTCTTCAGGTTTCACTATTTGCACTAACTCAACTTTATCAAATTGGTGCATACGAATTAAACCACGTGTATCTTTACCATAAGATCCTGCTTCAGAACGGAAACAAGGTGTATGAGCAGTCATTTTTAATGGAAGCTCATTTTCATCTAAAATTTCATCACGCACTAAGTTTGTCACCGGAACTTCAGCGGTTGGGATTAATGCATAATTACTGCTTTCTGCTTCTTCATCAAGCGGTTTTGTGTGAAATAGGTCACCTGCAAATTTTGGTAATTGACCTGTTCCAAATAAAGTAGCCTTATTAACTAAATAAGGTACGTAAATTTCAGCATAGCCATGTTGCTCGGTATGAAGGTCTAACATGAATTGAGTGATAGCTCGGTGTAAACGCGCAATTTGTGATTTCATCACCACAAAACGAGCCCCAGTGAGTTTTACACCCGCAGCAAAGTCAAGCCCACCAAATCGTTCACCTAAAGCAACATGATCTTGTACCGGAAAATCAAATGTTCTTGGCGTACCAAAACGCGATATTTCAACATTATCATTTTCGTCTTTACCGTCAGGCACAGAATCATCCGGTATATTTGGAATATTTGATGCAATATCTTTAATTTGATTCAGTAAGATTTCAAGCTCAGCTTTAGCACTGTTGAGTCTTTCACCAAGCTTATTGACTTCTTCACGTACGGACGTGATATCTTCACCACGAGCTTTAGCTTCACCAATTGCTTTAGAACGTGCATTACGCTCTGCCTGTAAGCTTTCGGTTTCAACTTGTAGTACTTTACGTTTTTCTTCTAGTTGACGAATACTATCAACATCTAATTTAAATCCACGGCGCGCTAATTTAGTAGCGACAAGATCCAATTCATTTCGGAGTAAATTCGGGTCCAACATAAAAAAAGTCCATTATGATTAATTAAAGATATCTATCTACTTTAATGATTATTTTATTATAGCGACGACCATATTTAAAATAAAAAAAGCAGACTGATTATAAATATTTAAAGTTTGAGCTTAGTATACTCGATTTATATCGGGATTCAACCGAAGTGGTACACCCGAAGAAATCTAACTGATATTCGTCAATCAATGTAGTTCAATTGGATAAAAGCAATTATTTTTATAATCTATTTTTCTTGCTTATACTGCTGAATATTTTATCTTGACTATTATTCATAAAAGAAAAAACAAATACAAGTTATTAACAATTATTTTTTAGTAAATTTTATCATACCGATGTTCCATGTTCGTTTAAAATCTATTTGTCTGTTTTTATATAGCATTTAAACATCTTCTAAATCATTTAGTTATTATTGCATGTTGATTTCTACTGATATCGATCTTATTTGCATCTATAAAAAATAATTTGAATAGTGGTGATTTATGATTGATAAAGTGAAATATATCTTATATTGATATGCTAAAACGATAATCTTATACTTAACTGCTATTTATTTTATTTTTCAAAAATATTAAGGGCAAAAGATAAATGGATCAACAACAATATAAAGCAACAAGTAGTTTAGCTATAGCGGGAATGATTTGTGGAATTACATCACTCGTTACTATAGTGGTCATCAATATTTTAAGTATTGTTGTCGCTATTGTCGCTATAGTTTTGAGTGCTGTTGCTATGATTGAGATAAAAAATAATAATAAAAGCGGTTCTGGTTTTGCAATAACAGGGATAATTTGTGGGAGCATAACGCTTTTATTATGGTGTTTATTTTACATTTTGATAGTAAATTTATTGCGTTGCTAAAAGAATACGAACTTTGACATCAAATCTTCCTTAAATCACTTTCTAAGGCTTGAATAGGAATGGAGAATAAAAGACACTTGAGAAATATAAAAAGCGTTGTAGAGCGTTTTATATTAGCATTTTTAGGGTATTGGTAAACATGCTAAAGTGTAGAGTAGAGCAGATGATTAATATATGCGTATGGAATAATTTTTCAGGTGGTTTTATAGATCATAACCTTTGATTGATTGGTATAAATCGAAGAATTTTTAGGGATGCTTAAATGGCGCACCCGAAGGGATTCGAACCCCTGACCGCTCGGTTCGAAGCCGAGTGCTCTATCCAGCTGAGCTACGGATGCTTGTAAGTTCGTTAAAATGGTGCATCCGAAGGGATTCGAACCCCTGACCGCCCGGTTCGTAGCCGGGTACTCTATCCAGCTGAGCTACGGATGCATATTTTGAATTCTGTTAAAATGGTGCATCCGAAGGGATTCGAACCCCTGACCGCCCGGTTCGTAGCCGGGTACTCTATCCAGCTGAGCTACGGATGCATATTTTAAATTTTTAAAAATGGCGGTGAGAGAGGGATTCGAACCCTCGATGCAGCTTTTGACCGCATACTCCCTTAGCAGGGGAGCGCCTTCAGCCTCTCGGCCATCTCACCAAAACAACTATGATTTTATCTGAACAACAAAATCATTATGTGTGGCGCACATATTACGGTTTACAAAAAATAAGTCAAACATTTTTTTGCTTACGCGTTCTAGTTGTCTAATTCGTGCCCAAAAAATTGCTATTCTTTAGGCTCAGAAACCTCATCAGCCTTGTTTTGCGCCTGATGGATTCTGTTATAGATTTCTTCTCGATGAATAGAAACTTCTTTAGGTGCATTAATACCAATTCTGACCTGATTGCCTTTCACGCCTAAAATGGTAATAACGACATCGTCACCAATTATTAGTGTTTCACCTACTCTCCTAGTTAAAATTAACATTAGATCTCCTACTCTCAGTTATTTATATATCCAAACTGTTATAAAAAGTAGCTTTGTTAGCCCATCATCATAACAGCACGACGGATTTAACAGATGAACTCTTGCATGATTAAACCATAGAGTTCATCTAGCTAACTCGCTTGTAATTTATTACTGATTTCCTTTTTCACAGAAGATAACGCTCCTGGTAACGCCGAAAGATCCATTCCACCTGCTTGGGCAAAATCAGGCCGCCCACCGCCTTTACCACCTACCATTAATGCTAATTGAGATACTAATTCGCCAGCTTTAACAATATTGATCAAATCACTTGTTACGCCAGCTGCTAAATTGATTTTGCCATCGTTGACAGCAGCTAGAATAATTACGCCCGATTTCAACTGATTTTTTAAATCATCAATCATCGTTCGTAATTGCTTAGCTTCGACGTTATCAATTTTAGCAATTAGCAAATTTTTATTATTAATGTTTTCACATTGATTGAGAAGTTGTGCACTTTGTTGGCTAGCTTTTTGTGCATTCAATTGCTCAATGGTTTTCTCTAATTGTTTAGTTTGATCAAGCAATTGCTCAATACGAACTAAAACAGTAGATTTATCGCTTTTAATCAGTTGTCCAATTTGAGCAAGCAAATTAGATTCATGATGTATAAAGTCAATTGCATTTTGTCCTGTTGTCGCTTCAATACGACGTACTCCCGAAGCTATACTGGACTCAGAAGTAATTTTAAATAAGCCAATATCGCCGGTTTTATCTACGTGAGTTCCTCCACACAACTCAATTGAAAAATCTCCCATTGTTAAAACTCTAACAATATCTTCGTATTTTTCACCAAATAATGCCATTGCACCTCGATTTTTAGCCTCGTCAATTGGCATCAGTTCAACATCAACGGGTAAATTACGACGTATTTGTTGATTGACTAAGTTTTCGATTTCAATCACTTGTTCTGGCGTTATGGCTTGATTGTGTGAAAAGTCAAAACGCAGATAGTTATCGTTAACTAGCGAACCTTTTTGATGAACATGACTTCCTAAAATCTGCTGTAATGCTGCTTGTAATAGATGCGTTGCTGAGTGGTTACGTCGTATACGTTCACGTAACTCTACGTCTATAGCAGCTGTGACACTATCGCCAACGCTTAATGAACCTTTAGCGATTTGTCCTAAATGACCAATACTTTTTCCGTATTTTTGACTATCAAAAACCGTATACTCAAGGTTTGCACTGGTTAATACACCTTTATCGCCTATCTGACCACCAGATTCGCCATAAAACGGTGTTTTGTCCAATATAACAATAGCTTCTTCACCAGCATGAATACTGTCAACTTTCTGGCCATTTTTAAATATTGCAATAACTTTTGCTGAAGATTCCGTTGCTTGATAACCTAAAAATTCAGTTATATCATCAAGTTTAATTACGTTACTATAATCGACACTAAATGAACTTGATTCGCGAGCACGTTTTCGTTGCTCTTCCATACAGTTATTAAAACCGACTTCGTCAATAGTAATATTTTTTTCACGGCAGACATCAGCAGTCAAATCCAATGGGAAACCATATGTATCATATAATTTAAATGCAATATCGCCTGGTAAAACATTGCTTGTGAGCTTAGTTAATTCCTGATCAAGTAAGAATAAGCCTCGTTCTAATGTTTTTAGGAACTGCTCTTCTTCTAATTTCAGTGTATTTTCTACATGTTCACGATTTTTATTTAATTCAATCGCTGCATTTTCCATTACCTCAATTAATGGTTTAACGAGTTTGTAGAAAAAGATTCCTTTAGCTCCAAGCATATGACCATGACGCACGGCTCGACGTATGATTCGACGTAATACATAACCGCGACCTTCGTTAGAAGGCATTACCCCATCTGAAATTAAAAATGCACAAGAGCGAATATGATCGGCAATCACTCGCAGGGATTTGCTTTCCAAATCATTCGTCTGAATAATTTTTGCTGCATCTTTAATTAATTTGCTGAATAAATCGATATCATAATTGGAATTAACATGTTGCAGAACCGCAGCAATACGCTCAAGTCCCATACCCGTATCTACTGACGGCTTAGGTAAAGGCTCCATAGTACCATCAGCATGGCGGTTAAATTGCATAAAGACAATGTTCCAAATTTCGATAAATCGGTCGCCGTCTTCTTCAGGACTACCTGGTGGCCCACCCCATAGGTGTTCACCATGATCATAAAATATTTCAGTACAAGGTCCACAAGGGCCAGTATCACCCATTTGCCAAAAGTTATCAGATGCATAAGGCGCACCTTTGTTATCGCCAATTCGAATGATGCGTTCTTTAGGAATACCGATTTCTTTTTCCCAAATTGCGAATGCTTCATCATCTGTTTCATAAACAGTAACTGTTAACTTTTCTTTCGGTAGATTAAACCATTCTTTACTGGTTAATAATTCCCAAGCAAAATGAATGGCGTCACGTTTGAAGTAATCACCAAAACTAAAGTTTCCTAACATTTCAAAAAAAGTATGGTGTCTTGCAGTATAACCAACGTTATCAAGATCGTTATGTTTACCGCCTGCTCGCACACAACGTTGTGCGGTTGTCGCTCTACTATATGGACGTTTATCAATGCCAAGAAAGACATCTTTAAATTGATTCATTCCTGCATTAGTAAATAATAATGTTGGATCATTATGTGGTACAAGGGAACTACTGGCTACAATTTCGTGTCCTTTGCTATTGAAAAAGTCAAGAAAACTTTGACGAATTTCTGCAGTGCTTTTCATTTAGGCTTCCATATAAAAATGATTAATTTTTAAACATAGTAACATACCCGTTACAACTAAAGTTGAATAGTAGATATTCTTTATACTGCAGTGAATCTAGCTAATATTACAAGTAAATAAGGAAAAACAAAATGACCTAGTGAGCTTTATTCGTAAAGGGTATCGTTCTAACTTCGATGTGATACATTTTAGATATTTTACCAATTTAAGTCAACAAACCGTACATATTTTTTACATCATCTTGTGTATAACCTCTTGTTATTAAAAATTGTACATTTTTGTGCCATTGTAGTTTGTTCTTAGGATCAATGATTTTAAATTTTTTGATCAATTGCTTATAAGCGAGATCAGACCAATCAATATCACATTGGTAAAGGAGATCTTGGCTCAAATGTGTTGGCAAACCACGTTGTTTCAGCTCTAATGCTATACGATACTTCCCGTACCCTTTGTTGGCACGCATAATAATGTATTTCTCAATATATTGAATGTCGTTTATCCAATTTTGTGTAGTACAATAGTCAATAACATTATTGATATCACTTTTAATTTGGTTTAATTGCTCGTGGTAATCGTCATCTGTTTTTTTCAATTTATTTGCAAAATAAAGCGTTATCTTTTGCGTTAATTCGTATGATGAGTGGTCACGCTGTGCAAGTAATTGCACAGCTTTATTTAAAATGGGTTTATTGAGCTTTTTATTCATTACTCAAAACTTTCATCTTCTGGTGATGTGTCTTCATCAGAAAAAACAGCAGGGCTATTTAATAATAGTTCGCGTAATTTTGTTTCAAGCTCATTCGCAATTTCAGGGTGTTCTTGTAAAAATTTAATTGAGTTAGCTTTACCTTGACCCACTTTTTCACCGTTGTAGCTATACCATGCTCCTGCTTTATCAACTAATTTATGTTTTACCCCCAAATCAATGAGTTCACCATCTTTAGAGATACCACAACCATATAAAATTTGAAATTCAGCCTGTCTAAATGGTGCAGCAACTTTATTTTTAACCACTTTAACGCGAGTATCACTACCAATAACATCTTCGCCTTCTTTAACTGCACCAGTACGACGAATATCTAAACGAACAGAAGCATAAAATTTAAGTGCGTTACCACCAGTTGTTGTTTCTGGGTTACCAAACATCACACCAATCTTCATCCGAATTTGGTTAATAAATACCACTAAACAATTAGCATTTTTGATATTTGCAGTTAATTTTCGCAGTGCTTGAGACATTAAACGAGCTTGTAATCCCATGTGAGAATCGCCCATTTCACCTTCAATTTCAGCTTTTGGTGTTAATGCCGCAACCGAGTCAACGATAATCACATCAACTGCGCCTGAACGAACAAGTGCATCACAGATTTCAAGTGCTTGTTCACCTGTGTCGGGTTGTGAAACTAATAAGTCATCAACTTGTACCCCTAATTTTGCAGCATAAATTGGATCTAAAGCGTGTTCAGCATCAATAAATGCACAGGTTTTACCTTCTTTTTGTGCTTGTGCAATAACTGATAATGTAAGCGTTGTTTTACCAGAAGATTCTGGTCCAAAAATTTCAACAATTCGCCCCATTGGTAAACCACCAATCCCTAATGCAATATCAAGCCCTAATGAACCTGTAGAAACTGCATCAACATCTAACGTTTGGGTATCACCTAAACGCATAATAGAACCTTTACCAAATTGTTTTTCGATTTGACTTAGTGCTGCTGAAAGTGCGCGTTGTTTGTTTTCGTTCATATAATAAAATTCCAATGAGTTAGCATATTGAACGCTATTATACTGTATTGTTATACAGTATCAAGCTTTTTTTACGAGAACGGAATAGTTTGTTAACCATACGTAATAAATAGATTTTTTATTAATACTCATTGAAATTCTCAATTATATTCAGGCTACCAAAATGGGGGGGGGAAATAATGAAATATAAGTATGAATAAAAAAAAGAGATCACTTTTAACTGTCGATGATGAAATCAATTGTACTTAACATTATTTGTAAGTAAATGTAATAATCGGTAAAGCTGTAATTTAGTGTAATATTTTTTATCTAAAATCACGAATTTAATATTCGTCTTTTGACACGAAAAAAATTGGTAACAAATTAATTTTTCGGTAAAAATTACATGTGTTATTATATTACGTAAAGGTGTTTAGTATTGAGTTTAAAATTAAATTGATTACTAAGTTAGCAATTTTTGATAATCAAATAGTTTGAAGCTTTAGACTTAAATGTTATGCTAAACTTAACTATTTTTACATACCAGAGTAAAGTGCGAGTAAAGGAACATAATGACCATTGAAAAACAACATAATGATTATGAATTGTGCCCTAATTGCGATCTGGTTGTCGAAGTAAGTGATATTCTTTTAGAGCATAAAGCTGTATGTCCGCGTTGTAATACTACATTGGCTAAAAACGATGTAAATATGAAGTTTAAATCGATGATGTATGCGATATGTTCAATCGTTATGATGATAGCGGCTAGCAGGTTTGTATTTATCGATATACGTTTGATTGGCAATTTTAATGGTGTCAGTGTTATTGATATTCCTAAAACGCTATTTTTTGATAATTACAGCTATATTTCGGCACTATTCGTACTTTTCGTATTGTTATTTCCAATAATAAATTTATCTATTATTGCGTTGCTTTGTTCGAAATTAACACTTTCTAAATACCGAAAAAGAGATCTACTTGTCGTTTATGAAAAATTTCAACATTGGTGTATGCCTGAAATATTTCTTACTGGGGTTTTGGTCAGTTTTGTTAAATTGATGAGTTATGGCAATATTGGCGTTACGAGTTCTTTCTGGGCTTTTTGTTTGTTCGCTTTTTTTTATATCAAAGCGTTAGTCATTTTTTCACCCGAAACCATTTGGAATGAAATTAAAACTAATAATTTTGCCAAAAATGAACTAAAAACAGGAAAAACGGCAATCAGCCAAAAATTAAAGTTGTGTGGTTGTTGTCATGCTATTTTACCTTTCGAATATGTTAAATGCCCAAGATGTAAACAAAAAAGTCAGATTAGAAACCGAAATAAAATCCAATGGACTATTGCTTTATTAGTGACGTCATTACTTATCTACATTCCAGCTAATTTATATGGAATTATGATAACAGTTGTACTTGGATCATCGTCCACTTCAACTATTATGGATGGTGTAATTTATATGTGGCAAGCCGGTGATGTCCCTGTTGCACTTGTTATTTTTACAGCGAGTGTCGTTATCCCAATATTAAAAATCATTTCTCTTAGTTGGCTTTGTTATTTCGCAATAGCGATTAAGCGAAAAACAAAACAAAGCTGTTTAAAAATGAAAAAATTATATAGTGCAGTAGAATTTATTGGTAAATGGTCAATGATAGATATCTTTGTTGTTTCAGTAGTCTGTTCATTAGTCAGAAATCAACAAATGATGGGTGTATACCCTGATATTGGTGTAGTTTTTTTTGCTACTGTAGTTATTGTGACAATGATTGCATCTCAAAAATTTGATCCTCGCTTAATTTGGGATCATCGAGCAATTAGAAATTAGCATTATAGGAAAATTATGACAACTTCAAATAGATTAGCAAAAATAATTAAAATCAGAGCTATCTCGGCAATATGGATTATTCCTATTGTTACAGCTATTGTAGGGCTTTGGATAATTTATTCACATTTTGCTGATAGAGGCACTTCTTTCACACTCTTAGCAAGAGATGCTAATGGTATTGTTGCTGGAAAAACAGTGATTAAAAACCGCAGTGTTGATGTGGGGATCATTGATGAAGTGACATTATCTAATGATTACAAACAAGTAGTCATTAAAGGACGTATCTATAATGGAATGGATCCTTTACTTAAAAATGATTCTATATTTTGGGTGGTAAAACCAGAGATAGGTCGTGATGGTGTTACTGGCTTAGGCACAATTCTATCTGGAATTTATATTGAATTAGTATCTGGAAACGATACGCATAGTTTCCGAAATGATCCTTTTGTCTTATCGGATAACCCACCATTATCTGATCCGAGTATTAGAGGAATACGATTAAATTTAGAAAGCGATCAAAGTGGCATGATTCCTCGTGGCGCATCGGTTATGTTTAGAGGTTATCGTGTTGGTAATGTTGAGACTTCATCATTTGATGTTGATGCCCGAAAAATGAAATACCAAGTTTTCATTAAAGAGCCTTATGATGTTTTAGTCACACAAAATGTCAGATTTTGGAAAGAAGGAGGGGTCAATCTTACCCTTTCTTCCATGGGGGCTAGTTTAAATTTTCCATCGCTTGATGTATTAATGTCAGGTGGAATTAGCTTTGATTTACCAGATGGTTCTAAATTGGGTGCCCCAGCTAAACAATATGATTTATATAAATTATATGATGATAGAAAATCAATACAAGAATCCCAATATACAGACTATAAAGAGTTTCTGATCATGATTTCAGATTCTATATCTGGACTCAATGTAGGATCGCCTGTGGAGTATCGTGGTATTAGACTAGGTAGCGTAAGTAAAGTGCCATTCTATACGCCAGAAATGTTAAAAGCATCACCAATATTGAATCAAAAAGTACCTGTGTTAATTAAGATTGAACCAGAACGTTTATCTGAATTGGTAGAAGAAAAAATTGATATTGCAAAACTCATTATCGATGAGCAAAAAAATGGATTAAGAGCCTCATTAAAAACATCTAATTTGTTTACAGGCGCACTTTACATTGATCTTGATTTTTATCCTGATTTGAAAGATCAATATAGTGAGGAAAATGCTAAACAGTTTGGTTATGACACAATAGAAACTACATCAACAGGTATTGCTCAAATACAGGCTAAAATATTGCAACTGCTTGATAACTTTAATAATCTTCCTTTAAATAAAACGATGGATCAGTTTAATCAATCACTTGCATCAACAGAAAGTTTGATAAAATCATTAAATCGAATGATGAGTAGTAAAGAGATGCAGAATATGCCTAAGGATCTGCAAAAAACTTTACGTTCATTGTCTGAAACATTAAAAGAATTCCAACCGGGTTCAGAAATGAACAATCAAATGAAAGAGAACTTGCAGAAAATTCAGCAGATGATGGATGAATTGACACCATTATTAAATACGTTAAATGATAAAAGTAATGCGCTGATATTTTCAGCTCCAGATAAACAAGATCTTGAACCGAAAGCAAAAGGTAAAAAATAATGAGAAAAATAACAAAATTTTCAACGATCGCTGTTTTATCGTTGTTCATGATATTAACGGGATGCTCATCCAGCTCACCTGATAAAAGCTATTATCAGTTAGCGAGTGGTTTGCCATCTCATAATTTACAAAAAATAAAAACAACGAACGGTTTTATATGGATTGAATCGATAGATGTTGCCAGTTTTTTGAATAAACCGGGTATCGTGTTGCAAACAGAAGATATCAAATATGTTACAGCAAAAAATAATTTATGGGTATCAACGCTTTCACAACAGTTAGGTGATCGTTTGGAGCAAGATCTTACCGTTTATTTACCCAATTATTTAGTATCAACCAAATCAATTACCACTCCAAATTTGACTGTAAAATTATTTATTGATGGATTTCATGGTAGTCATACCGGGGATGCTATAGTAAAAGGGCGGTGGGTAGTGAAAGATAGTCAAGATAGGATTAAAACAAAATCTTTTGAACGTCATGTACCATTGACTAACAATGGTTACGACGCATTAGTCGAAGCCTTATCTAAAGGTTGGCAGGACGAAGAGTCAGATTTTGCAAATTCTATTAAGGATTAATGACAATGAGACATTTCATCATCGTTAGATGATGAAATGCTTATTACTTCTTTGTAGAATCTTGTAGTTGCTGTTTAAAACGATTTAATACCTGCATATCGATGTCAATCCATTTACGAACACTATTGATAAATGCTATCTTTTCAGCTTTTAATATATCTGCTTTGGTGATTGTTTTTTCTAATAATTGCCGATGCGATAAATAAAATTGTCGCATAGTTCCTGATAGTA
This sequence comes from Gilliamella sp. G0441, assembly GCF_050589305.1. NCBI lineage: Bacteria > Pseudomonadati > Pseudomonadota > Gammaproteobacteria > Orbales > Orbaceae > Gilliamella > Gilliamella sp. G0441. The sequence goes on from NZ_JBNRJF010000014.1 coordinate 30,494, forward strand.
ATCCTGAAGATATTTTAGGCGTCACCCATTGATGGTTGATAAATAATGCAATGTTTCCATTAACAAATTCGGTGATTTCATCATTTTGATTGAAGTTGATACATTCCTTATCTTCGGTCAATTGAGGAAAATGTTCTCGAATTGATGTTTTATGATAAAGATAAACATTATTACTATTAACGCAATTAGGAGCAAATGCGAGTTCGCTTATTTTAAACGGCTCAATGATGGCACTAAAGCTAATGTTATACTTACCATCTTTGGGTAGTGAAATTCTAATTTTATACCTAAGTTTAGGTAATGAATTTGCTAATTCGATAAGATTACGTTTAATAGCATGTATATCACACACAAAGCTAAAATAATTAGCTGAATCAGCTAGTCTTGTCAAATGCGCATCAAACAAAAAAAATTGTCCGTCCTCAAGCAAAAGCGATTCTATGATATATTCAGGTATAGGTAGCTTACGGTTTAATATTGCAGCTTTAGTCAAGATTTCGTTATATTCATCTTGTGATGTCGAATCCCAAGTAATTCCTCCTCCAACACCATAGGACATCTGTTGATTATTAATCGTTAAGGTGCGGATAGGAATATTAAATAACGCTTTTTCCATAAATGGTTGGATATAACCAATTGTTCCACAATAGACACCGCGTGGCGAATTTTCAATATCAGAAATGATTTGCATCGTACTCGTTTTAGGAGCACCGGTAATTGAACCGCAAGGAAATAGTGCTTGAAAGATCTGATATAGACTCACGTCTTTTTGTAATTGCCCTTCAATTGTTGAGGTTAGTTGCCACAACGTTGGATATTTTTCTGTTGTAAACAATTTTGGCACAGTGACAGAGCCAGATTTTGAAATTCGACTTAAATCATTGCGTAGCAAATCCACAATCATCATATTTTCAGCTAGATTTTTTTCAGACAAGAGTCGTTTTAATTGCTCTTGATCTTGTTGTGTTGTTAATCCTCGAGCGACAGTCCCTTTCATCGGTTTTGTCGTTATCGTTGAATTGTCTATTTTAAAAAATAATTCAGGTGATATGGATAGAATATAATTGTCATTATATTCTAAATATGCGCAATAATTTGCTTGATTATTTTTCTGAAGGAAAAAGTAATAATCAATGGGATTTTCATTAAAAGATGCATTTATTCGAATAGTATAATTAGTTTGATACGTATTACCAAGTTCAATCTGAGACCGAATATAATCGATCTTTTTATGATATTCTTCTAGAGAAGTATCGTAATTTAAATCAGATGGTTTGGGTACAAAATTATTTGTATTTGGTACGTCGGTCAGAGTGAAATTATTGAAAATACCAAAAAGTAGTAAAGGCAAATCTGTATTTTGCTGATCAAGAGATTGGGTTTTATTTGACGAAGTAAAAGCACTGGCACATTCATAGGCAAGATAACCAACTGCATAATAGCCTTGGTGAACTAATTTTTCTATTTCGTCTAATTGTTGTTTTATAGACTCAATATTTGTAGATTTGAAAATTTTAATGGGATTACTAAAACACTTATGTTGCCCTTCAAAATCAATATAAACTTTCATGAAATTCCTATTTAGAAACAAAATTTTGAATTATTTGTAAACCGCATTCGGTTTTGATCGCTTCAGGATGAAATTGAACTGATTCGATAGGTAATTCTTTATGGCGTAGTCCCATAATTAATCCTTGTTTATTTCGAGCAGTTACCATCAATGGTGATTGGTGTGATATTACATTATCGCAAGCGATTAATGAATGATAACGTACTACTGACAAGGGATTTTTAATACCATAAAAAAGTCCGCTACCATCATGAGTGATATCATCCATTTTACCATGCATAGGTATTGGGGCTTTAATAATGGAATACCCAAAATATTGAGCTATAGCTTGATGCCCCAAACAGATGCCTAAAATTGGACAACGATTAATAAATTCGTGCAATGCTGTCAGTGAAATACCTGCATTATCAGGGGTGCCTGGACCAGGTGAAATGACAAGTTTAGAAAAGTTGATTTTTTTTAGTTCTTCAATGGTTAATTCATCATTTTTGATAACTTTAACGTTGGCACCTGCTCGACATAGATAATCGTAAATATTAAAAGTAAAAGAGTCATAATTATCAATTAATACTATCAAAATATTGCCTGTTTCTTTCTATAACATAACTTTAAAATCCTATTAAGAGATATATCCTAATATATCTTCTTATAATAAGAAAATGTTTTTAAATGTTAATTTTCTTAAATTTTTGTTTGTTAATGAATTTTTAATGGACTTATTTAGATAATCGAATTAACATAACGGCGAGCCAAAAATTAGTAATGGAAAAAAACGATGAAAATCAGAACGTTATCAATTATAATTGTAAGCTTTATCATTTCCTCCAATACGAGTGCAAGACAATTACCTACGCCGGAAGAACAAAAAATAAGTAATCAGCAGCTTATTTACCAACAAGAAAGGCAAAAAGCAACAGAAGAAGCTTTATCTTCTAGAGCGCCAAAAGTAAGTTTGTCATCCCCAATAAAAAATGTAAAAACTATCGATTTTCCAGAAGAACAATTTTGTTTTCCTATTCAACATGTTGAGTTATTAGAAAGAGATAATCTACCCTTTACTATCCCACTTAATTCTTTAGCTAAGCAAGCAGAGGGGCGTTGTTTAGGAGGGAAGGGACTCAATTTACTTATGACGGAATTACAAAATCAATTAATTGGCTATGGTTATATAACAACACGAGTTCTCGCTCCTCAACAAGATTTAAACACAGGCATATTTAAATTATTATTACTCAAAGGGACTGTACAAGATATTATTTATACATCTGATAGTGATCAGTATGCAAGTTTAATGACCACAATGCCTTTAAAAAGAGGCGATCTATTAAATCTCCGTGCTATAGAGCAAGGTCTTGAAAACCTACAACGAATTCCAACTGCAAGCGCTCAAATTGAATTGGTACCCGGTTCTGGTCAAGGTGAAAGCAATATAATTATTAAACGTAAACAATCTAAATATTGGCGATTAGGCTTATCATTCGATAACTCGGGTACAAAAGATACCGGACGAAATCAAGGTGGGCTGACATTTTATCTCGATAATCCTTTAGGTCTTAGTGATAGTTTTTATGTTTCAGGCGGACATGATCTGGAAGGAAGAAGTAAATACGGTTCTAAAAATTATATTTTTTCTTATTCAGTACCCTATGGCTATTGGCTTTTAGATGCATCGATATATGGTAACACTTATCACCAAAAGATTTCGGGAATTGTAGATTATGAATATAAAGGACGAAGCAAATATTATAATTTACAACTTAGCCGAGTTTTACATCGCAATGAATCTCAAAAAACGATACTGAGTTATGGCGTTAACATGCGAGAATCAAGTAACTATTTAAATGATATTGAAATAGAGATTCAACATCGCAAAACCAGTAACTGGCAATTGGGGTTACAGCATAGTCACTATATTGACAATATAGTACTTTATGCTGGCGCTTGGTATCAAAAAGGTGTGCGCTGGTTTGGCGCCCAAGAGGCACCAGAAGAATATGCGAAAATTGGTAGTGCTTTAACAGATATTTTCAAAGTTAATCTTTCTGTATATGTTCCTTTTAAATTAGCCAACCAAAACTTTGGTTATAGTTTTGATTATAATGGACAAATGACCAGACGTAATAAATTAACTCCTCCAGATCGCTTTTCTATAGGTAGCCGTTGGACTGTGCGAGGGTTTGATGGTGAAGAAATGTTGAGTGCTGATAATGGATGGTATGTACGAAATGAACTTACATGGATTGCCCCGATTAATCAACAATGGTATTTAGGAATAGATACCGGCGGTGTTTCTGGCGGGAATTCAGAAAAATTATCAGGTAAAAGGTTAATTGGTTCCGTTGTTGGTGTAAGAGGACGTCAATTTGGTATTTATTATGACATGTTTGCTGGCGTGCCTATCTATAAACCCAAAAAGTTTGACACTAATCACCTAACGCTAGGATTCTACTTTAATTGGACTTATTAAATTTTATCTTTTAATACAAAATAAATTATTACTTTAATATTGTTTTAAAAAGGCAATATTAAAGTAATAATAACCATATCAAACAAATCACAATAAATATTCAATATAATCAATTCACTATTTTAATTATTCTCTGAAAAATTAATCACGCTTAAAAATGTAATGAAGATATTTTGAATAAACCTTTGACTGAAAGTTTATTTAAAGATTATTATATATAAGTTATGTTATCTAAACCGTATGGAAGTTATTTTTATCATTGCTTTATAAAGTGCTGATAATTCTATCAATATTGGTAAATTCGTTGTTGTTTTTTTAGTATTTATTAATAGCGGTAAAGTCATAACGTTTATGAGAAAGTTAATATTAAAAAGGTTTCTATTTTGTTGATTCAGTCAACAAATTAATAGCTATATTTAATTTTACGAGTTGGTCGTGAGATTCTATTAAATTACCTTTTTAAAACTTGAATTATTCCTGTTTGTTTAATCATATTTTAAGTAAGTTAGCTAGCATTAATTTATGGAAACTATCATAGATAAATACGGGCTAAGTTTCATGCAACAATGTTCCAAAAAATATTAACTATTTGTTAATAGTTCAGTAGTCATTATTTGATTGTAGTAACTAATTGATATTAGAAAATTTGTAAACCTGTAGTATTAATTTATGTTCTAGTTATTGAGTAAATTGATTTTTTATGAAATGACTGGTTTTTGAGAGAAATTCCGATCCTTTTTGAATAAAAAAGAGTGGGTATATGAAAGGTGAGACATACTATGAATAAAAATTTTTATCGCATTGTTTTTAATAAAACTCGTGGATTGTTCGTTGTGGTATCTGAAATTGTAAAATCACATCAAGCGACAACAAGTTGCAATCGAAAAGCTAAAAAAGCTGATATTAACCAAAATTTAGATAACAATACAAAATTTAGCACATTAAAACCACTTGTATTTTTATCCTATGTTGCATTAGGTATGATAAGTATTGTTGGTACAAGCTATGCAAAAAGTATTGTGGTTGATCAGTCGGCTAATCAAAATCAACGTCCTATCGTTAAAGAGTTGCAGAATGGTACAACACAAATAAATATTACTGCACCGAGTAAAAACGGCGTGTCTCATAATAAATATACTCAATTTGATGTATCAAAAAAGGGTGTGATTCTTAATAATGCTACCGGTGGCACAAATACACAGCTAGCGGGAATTGTAAATGGTAATCCATTATTACAAAACAGTGCAAAAGTTATTTTAAATGAAGTTAATTCTAATAATATCAGTCAATTGAATGGTTACATAGAAGTCGCTGGGCAAAAAGCACAGGTGATCATCGCCAATCCAGCCGGGATCACCTGTGATGGTTGTGGGTTTATCAATGCTGATAGAGCGACGTTAACAACCGGTAAACCGATTGTAACAAATGGTAATCTAGAAGGTTATTTAGTCGAAAAAGGTCAAATTCAAATTACAGGTAATGGTCTAAATAATACTGGACAAGATTATAGCGATCTGATCGCTCGAAGTGTCAATATCAATGCTAAATTATGGGCAAATAAGGAAATCAATGTTATCACGGGTAAAGCAAAAGTTAGCGCTGATTTAAAACATATCGATAAACAAGGCATTGATAATAACGTTGGACAACCCGAGTTTGGCATAGATGTCTCAAGATTAGGGGGCATGTATGCGGATAAAATTAGAATGGTTGGGACAGAACATGGCGTTGGTGTACGAAATAATGGTACGTTATTGGCAAATGCAGGAACATTAACTGTAACCAACGATGGCAAAGTAATTAATGCTGGTTATATCAGTTCAGCGCAAAACCTTGAATTCAAAACGACTTATGGTGGAATTGAAAACCATTCAACAATTGAAAGTTCAAAAAACATTGTATTATCCAGTAAAGCAGAAATAAAAAATGTTGATAGATTAAATGCGCAAGGTGATATCACGCTTAATGCAGAAAGTTGGGTTGGTAACCAAGGATTAATATCTTCGGGTAAACAGATTACAACAACGAGTAAAGAGTTTGATAATAGTTATTCAGCAAATATAAAAGCGCAAAATCTAAAAATTGATGCGAATATAGCAAAAAATACAGGCAATATTAACGTAAATGACACAATTAATCTGCTCGCAAATCAGTTTGAAAATAATAAAAAATTAGCTGCTAAAAAAGAAGTCACTATAAACAGTAGAAAATTCAAAAATGATTGGAAAGGCAAAATTGAATCAAATAATATCAAAATTTTTGGTGACGAATTTGTCAATTATGGTCAACTTGTTGCCGACAATAGATTAACTATGAATGTTAAAAGTATCACGAATCTTAATGAATTAGTGGGAAGAAACGAAATCAGGATTAATAGTATAGAATTTTCTAACAAAAAAGACGGAATAATAAACGCTTATCATGCGGAAGTTATAACACAAAATTTCGATTCTGATGGTACAATTTTAACTGGCGCATTGGATATATCTGCTGAAATAAACTATAACAATGGCATCAATGGCAAAATAATAGCTGATTATTTCAAGTTAATAAATCCACATAAAAGTGTTAACGAAGGTCTTATCGATGTAGGCTATTTTTATGAATTGGGTAGTGACTTTATTAATACCGCTTTTGGCAAAATAAAAGTCGGTGAATTATATGCCAATAATGATTATTTTGAAAATAAAGGTTCGGTATACTCATCCAGTAAAATAATCGTTGAAAGTAATGATTTTTACAATAATGGTCAATTTGATGCAATAAAAACTCTAAAAGTAAATCAGAATAAGAATTTTAAAAATGATTGGCAAGGAACAATCAACGCTAATTTAATTGATTTCGACCAACAGATCGTCAATGAAAGTTTTTCTAACTTTGGTTCGATACAGTCAAAAGATCAAATTAAAATTAAATCTAAGGATTTTTATAACCAAGGGAAGATATTGGCGAAACATGAATTAAGCATTCAGGGTGACAAACTAAAAAATGAGATGAATGCTTCAATAAGCGCTGACAAAATTGATCTATCCGGTACAACATTAGAAAATAAAGGTTTAATAACTGCTCAAGATTCCCTAAATATTGGGGTGAAACAGTTATATAATAAATTTAAGTTATTATCTGATGAAAATTTAGATATTAATACTTCATATTTTTCGAATGAAGGAAATGAAAGTATTGTCAAAGCTGATTTAGTGACAATATTTGCTGATAAACTGGACAATCATAGTACCTTTAATGCGACTAATGATCTACAAATCATTGTTAGCAACATCTACAATCAAGGTAGGTTTACATCAAATAATCATATTGGTATATATAGTGCAGACTTTAAAAATGATTGGGCAGCTCATGTTGATGCCGATAAACTGGATATCGCCGGTGGAAAAATGCACAACATGAACGAAATAAAAGCTAATCGATATATTACTATCAATGTTAGTGATTTTTACAATAACAAATCCTTATTTACATTTGGAAATCTAGAAATAGGCGGCACCAATTTTAAAAATGATTGGTATGGTGTAATTAAAGCTGAAAACCTAGATATTCTTTCAACTCAGTTATCGAATTATGGAAAATTTGAAACAAGTAATTTAATGAATATTGTGACAAAGAAATTTTATAATTACGGACGAGTTGATTCTGATATGCACATCTGGTTATACGCTGATTATTTTAGAAATGATTGGAAAGCCGTAATGAATGCAAATTACATTAAAACGAAAGTGACTAATATTGAAAATTATGGATCAATAAAAGGAATTATTAATGATGAAAATCAATTGTAATTCATCGTATTAAAATCGTTATCCAATTAAAATAATTCAGACCCTAGTTCTTATACTTTATATATACAAGTTAGCTAGGGTCTTTAAATTCCTATATTCAGAAAGTTATCGTTCCAAAACAAAATAGAGTATTTAACTCGCTCATCCTTCATTGATTCAATATATTATTCTCGATCTTGATGATCACTTTTATCATACAAAACTGAATAACATCGATTCAGTTATGTTTTGTCAGACTCATCATGCTCAACTTATTGTATTACTTTTAAATTTACCAATAACAAGTTGAAATATCTTTTTTATTCTTTGGAATATTATTCAAAAATGCTTACTGTTTTTAGCCGCCGTGAAGTGGAAGAATACGCTTTGGTAGAAAATTGTAAATTTATAAAACAGACATAAATTTTATTTTCATCTCATTTTTTATTTTATAAAACATCATTTTTTTTGATTTAAATTAAAATTGAATTAAATACTTTCAATAATATATAAAAAACTTTGATAAAGTCTTTGACCAATTGAAAAATTAATGTTTATATAGTGAGCCTTACATTATTTACATTTTGCCTAGAAATTGAATCATCATCTTACATTTCTACCAATGAAATAAACGTTATTTTCAATATTTTATCCTGATGATAATTGATTTGTTTTTAGTTTTTCCAGCAATTGATAAATGTCAATATTTAGTAAAAATGAAAAATTTTGTAAATAACATAACTGTTTCGTTGATTGATTTAAATCAGCCATTTTATATACCGTTCTTACTCGTTTTAATTTTTGAATACCGAGTTAGTGAATAAACAGCTAATTCCTAAGAAATAAAATTATCGATCGCAAAAACTATTAATCTAAATATGGTTAATAGAAAATCTCCATAATTAACTGAATAATAGAATTAATTTATTTTTTTCAAGTTGTAGTAACCCATTAGTATCTCTTTTTTTGTTTAGAAGCTGATATTAATTTTTTGTTCTAATCATTTTATTTAATTTAATCAATTTTTTAATAACTAAATATGCTTTTGTTTTAAAACGTTAGCAAATAGATACAAGGTGAAAAATACTATGAATAAAAATTTTTATCGCATTATTTTTAATAAAGTTCGTGGATTATCTGTTGTGGTATCTGAAATTGTTAAATCACATCAAGTCGTGGTAAATAATAACCAAAGAACTAAAATGGCAGAAAAAAATGTAACTCGTCAAGTTCAGCCTCACACATTAAAATCGTTGGTTTTCTTGTCATATATTGCGTTAGGTATGGTTAGTATTATTGATACAAGCTACGCAAATAATATCGTTGTCGATCAAAATGCCAATCAAACTCAACGTCCAACAGTTCAAGGTTTACCAAACGGCGCAACACAAATTGATATCGCAGCACCAAGCAGTAATGGCGTATCACATAATAAATATACGCAATTTGACGTATCAAAAAATGGTGTGATTTTAAATAACTCTCCTGATGGTAGCCAAACTCAATTAGCGGGTAATATTAATGGTAATGCATCACTACAAAATAGTGCCAAAGTCATATTAAACGAAGTGAATTCGCAAAATATCAGCCAATTAAATGGTTACATCGAGGTGGCGGGTCAAAAAGCCCAAGTTGTCATCGCCAACCCGGCAGGCATAACCTGTAATGGTTGTGGTTTTATCAATGCAGACCGGGCAACCTTAACCACCGGTAAACCGATAATTGAAGATGGAAAATTGACTGGTTATCAAGTAGAAAAGGGTCAGATAGCCATTACAGGGGATGGATTAAAAAATTCAGGGCAAGATTATACTGATTTAATCGCACGCAGTGTAAATGTCAATGCCAAGTTATGGGCGAATAAAGAAATTAATATTGTGACAGGTAAAGCGAAGGTGAGTGCAGATCTGACAAAGATTGAAAAAGTCGCCTCAGCCACCAATACCGAACAACCTGAATTTGCACTGGATGTTTCAGCATTAGGTGGAATGTATGCTGGAAAAATTAAGATGGTGGGTACTGAAGCAGGGGTAGGTGTTCGTAATAATGGGATACTCATGGCCAGTGCGGGAACGATAGATATATCAACAAATGGCAAAATTTTAAATACCGTAAGTGGTAATCTTAATTCTGCGACAGACACCTTATTGAAGAGTGACAATATAGAAAATCATGGCACAGTCATTAGTCAAAAAAATGTCATTTTAACGGGAAAAACAGAAGTAAAAAATTATGGCATCGTTAATGCTAAAGAAGACATTAATCTAAAAGCTGAAAAATTGGTAGCCAACGAAAATAGATTATTAGCAGGCAATAATCTTAGCGCAGAAAGTGAGGAATTTCTGAGTACCTGGACAGGGAATGTGAGTGCTAATAATATTACATTAAACGCAGCGCAAACCAAAAATGTGGGTAAAATTAATGCGGCTGAAAGTGTGAAAATTAAAGCATCAAGTGTTGAAAATGCTGGGAATTTATCAGCAGGAGAAAGTATTACTGTATCGAGTGATCAAATCAAAAATGATTGGTTTGGTGTGATTCAGTCAAAAAATATTGAACTTGAAGGAACAAATTTAGAAAATTATAAAGAAATTAACGCAACTGACAACTTGACGATTAAAGTTGGAAATATAAATAATATTAATACGTTAACATCAGATAATAAATTAACGCTAGAAAGTCAGAACATTCAAAATCATTCAACAGGTCTGATTCAATCGCAAAAAGAATTATCCATAAAATCTAAAATTTTATCTAATAACGGTGTGTTAGCATCAATAGAAAATATGAATATTATTAGTGATGATGTCTTTAATCATTGGAATGGCACAATGCAATCGAAAATCGTTGATTTAAAAGGCAATAATTTTAGAAATTATGGCGCTGTTAATGGTGTACAATCCATCGATATCGCTGTAAATGGGATACTTTATAATCAAGGTATTTTATCATCAATTTCACCCGAACCTTCACCACATTCTAAAAGTTCAGAAACACCAAGTTTCAAAATTAATCTATCTTTTGACTCATTTAAAAACGATTGGAACGGTAGGGTTAATGCTGATCAAATAAATCTAGTAAACATTAAAAACAACAATGATCAAGTTAACGAAACGGGTGAATTTATTAATTATAACGAAATGAATGCCAATGACTTGCTCAATATTGATGTTAAGAATGTTTACAACCAAGGTAAATTATTGGCAAAAAATGATTTATCTATAACGAGTGACAACTTCAAAAATGATTGGAAAGGCGAAGTACAAGCCAATAATATCGCGTTGTTAGGCGAAAAATTTGACAATTACAATCAAGTTATCGCTAATTCTGAGCTGAATATCAATGTTAAAAACGCTTACAATCAAGCTAAACTCTTAACTAAAGGCAAATTATTAATCAATAGCGACAATTTCAAAAATGATTGGCTTGGTGAAATAAATTCAAATAGCATTGAAATCACAGGTAATAAATTTGATAACCGTAATAAATTAATTGCGGATGATATAATGAATATTAACCTGAATGATTTTTATAATAATGGTGAATTAGTGGCTAACAAACAAGTAAAAGTAGTCAGTCACAACCTAAAAAATGATTGGTTTGGCTCAATTAAAGCTGAAAATATCGATCTAAATGTTATAACAAATATGGAAAACTTTGGTGAAGTTGAAGCAGGTGATCAGTTAACTATTAATGCTAATAATACTTACAACCAAGGCAATGTAACTTCAAAAAGAGAGATTAAATTATCGGGTAATCGTTTTGTCAATGATTGGCATGGTGTGATTAAAGCTGAAATTATTACTGACAATTTACCTGATAAAATCATTAATCATGGTCTAATTAATGGAAAGTCTACTAATGTAAAAGATGAATAGATTAATTTGATCACTTAATTCGGTTTAGTTTTAAAGATAAGATCCTAGTTTACTGAAATATATCATCAATAGGTAAGCTAGGATCTTAAAAATTAATCTTTTGATCTTTGTCTACTTCTCAAATCCCTTCTTATTCACTTTAATCCCCCAAAAAAACGTAAAAATTTTTAAAACTGGCTTAATTGTGGCAACGATATGAATAATATGGTTATATTTAATAAAGCGGAAAATAATTTAAGCGATAAACTAATAAATTAGAAAATCTTGTTATCTAAAATTTTTAGTTAGCATAAAAATTGTTTAAATTAACAAAGAAATGTAAATGACAGATGCACAAATAAAACTTTGACTAAATACAAATTTAGTGTTTATTATACGCAAATCAAATTATCCAAATAATGTTAATTTGGTGTATCTGTTTCTTTCTGTTCTACCGATGATGATGGTTAATTAGTAAATAAATAGTCTGTTTTCATACAATTTATCATCATATCGATTTCCTTTTTGTTGCATTAACTTCTGAATATTATTTGTATTACCGTATTTAACTATTTTGTAGATTTTTTTGAAATAATCATTTGTTTAATATGATGATTCTATTTTTTACGTTTTAACAAAATAATAGGTGAAAGGTGTAAATACTATGAATAAGAATTTTTATCGCATCATTTTCAATAAAGTCCGTGGATTGTTTGTTGTTGTATCAGATATAACTAAATCGCATCAAGTCATAACCGACAATGCTAAACAAATCAAAACAGTTCATGTTAGCCCGAATCCAATCCACCACGTTCAGTTTTGCAGATTAAAACCCTTAGTCTTTATATCTTATATTGCATTAGGTTTGGTAAGTGTAGTTAACGTCAGTTATGCTAATAATATCGTTGTTGATCAAGCTGCTAGCCAATCACAGCGTCCTAATGTACACAACTTGCAAAATGGTGTAACACAAATTGATATTGCAGCGCCAAGTAATAGTGGTGTCTCTCACAATAAATATAACCAATTTGATGTATCCAAAAATGGCGTCATACTCAATAACGCTACAGGAAGAACCAGTACCCAATTAGCAGGCGATATTAATAGTAATAAATTATTACAAAATCGTGCAAAAGTGATTTTAAATGAAGTTAATTCTCCCAATATTAGTCAGTTAAATGGTTATATTGAAGTTGCAGGTCAAAAAGCGCAGGTTATTATCGCCAATCCTGCCGGTATAACCTGTAATGGTTGCGGTTTTATTAATGCTGATAGAGTCACACTAACGACGGGTAAACCCATTATGGATAATGGCAAATTACAGAGTTACCAAGTTGATGGCGGGCGTATTGAAATTAATGGCTATGGTTTAAAAAACTCAGGGCAAGACTACACCGATTTAATTGCACGTAGTGTCAATGTTAATGCAGAATTATGGGCAAATAACGAAATTAATGTTATCACCGGACAAGCTAAAGTAAGTGCTGATTTGAGTAAAATTGAAAAGCAAGGATTTAATAATCAAGTTGATTTGCCTGAGTTTGGATTGGACGTTTCTGCGCTAGGGGGAATGTATGCAGGTAAAATTAAAATGGTCGGTACAGAAAATGGTGTAGGGGTACGAAATGATGGGAAACTGATGGCGAGTGCCGGTACATTGAATCTTTCTGCTGATGGCAAAATTATTAATAAAGGAACGATGCAGTCCTCAGAAGGAACTGTCCTAAAGAGTCAATCTGAAATTAAAAATTTAGGCACAATCACAGCCAAAAATGACCTTAATCTTCAATCCCACACGTTAATTACCAATGAAGGAAAACTGTCTGCAAAAAATTCTCTTTCAACAAATAGTGATGAGTTTATTAGTATTTGGTCAGGTGATGTAAAAGCAAATAACATTGTGATTAATGCTAAGAAAGCAAAAAATGTGGGTAAAATGAGAGCCTATGAAAATGTCACCTTTAATGCTTCAACTGCAGAAAATAATGGCAACTTAACGGCAGGCAAACAAATTACCCTAAAAAGCGATAATATTAAAAATGATTGGCAAGGGATTATTAACGCTAAAAATATTAACTTGAATGGGAAAAATTTTGAAAATTATGGCGAAGTTAATTCTGCTGAAAACCTAGTGATTTCGATAGAAAATTTAAATAATATCAATAAATTACTCTCTGATGAGCAATTGTTGTTAAAAGGAACCAACATTACTAATAGCGATACGGGATTGATCAAAGCTGAGGACAAAGTTTCAATAGTTGCAAAGAACATCATCAATGATGGCACAATCAGTAGTGACTCAGTATTCTTAGGGGAAGGAGAAGTTGGAAAAGTTGTGAATACTTGGCGAGCAAAAATAAATGCTAATCAATTAGTTGATATTCAAGCTAATCAATTTGAGAATTCTGGACAGATAAAGGCGGATAATGGATCAATGGTATTACAAGATTATATGTATAACCAAGGTCAAATTACGCTAAATAACAATTTCAATTTATCTATTAAAGATTTTAAAAATGATTGGAATGGCAAATTAGCCAGTAATTATATGAATATCAACAAAACGAAATCGGATTCTACTATCACTAATTATGGTGTCATCAATGCTGATAATTTAAATATTTTGAATAATAATGTTTATAATTATGGTCAACTTTTAGTTAATCAGACTTTATCTGTAGTGAACAATACCTTTGTAAATAGTTGGCAAGGTCTTATCAAATCTGATGAGGTGGATATAAATACGCGTAATTTTGAAAATCATAATGAACTCAAAGCGGGTCAATTACTGTCAGTAAATAGCAATAACCAGTTTTATAATCAAGGAAAATTATTTGCCAATAAACAGATTATTTTAAAAGGCAATGAAGTTAAAAATGACTGGAAAGGTGAAATCAAAGCCGATTTAATTTCTATGGATATCAATAAGTTGGATAATTACAATGAAATTAATGCATCAAATTCATCGGTGATTAAGGTGAAAGACGGCTATAACCAAGGGAAAATTTTGGCATCAGAAAAATTGGCAATAAAAACTGATAACTTTAAAAATGATTGGAAAGGCGAAATCAATGCTAACCAAATCGAAATTAAAGGTGGAAATATTGATAACCGAAATTTCGTAAAAGCCAATAATGATTTCAAATTAAATGTAAGTAGTTTATACAATAATGGTCAGTTACTGGCTAAAAATAAAATACAGTTAACCAGTAGAAACTTTCACAATGATTGGTTTGGTTGGATAGCATCAGAAACCATTGATTTAAATATTGATTATAATTTTAAAAATTATGGAACGCTATCTGTCAATAATTCAATCAGTATACTTGCTAACCTCATCTATAACGAAGGAAAAATAACTTCAGATGATTATATCAAGTTAACAGCTAGGACATTAACCAACGATAGCCATGGAATAATTAATGCAAAATATATTGAATCTAAATTAGCCTATATTAACAACATTGGCGTGATCAATGGTATTTTCGTTAATCAATAAAATGAATGACAGCATGGTATAATTGTAAAAATTACTCACCTGGTTTACCAAACGTTATTTATCGTTTGATAAACCAGGTTATTAAGATTCAATTATTTTGCATGTTATCTACATTCATTTCTCACCTCTAATCCATCTTACTAAAAGATATCAATACAAGTCTTCGATTTTTATCATTTTGAAAACAAAATTTTACTTACAATTCGTTGGGCAAAATTCTTTGACTAAATGAAAATTAAAAGTTTAATATATAAACATTAAGTTATCTAAACTATATAAAAACTTTATTTTTTATCGATAACTTAATAAAGGTTTTTATCGCTATGTAAGTAATTTGTGTGTTTTTTAAAAGTGCTAACCCTGTCGTAGCCGTTTTAGTTAAATTGGTTTTAAATTTTTAAATGTATTATCTGATTCTGAATTTATTTTGGAAAATGTGCTGTACATAATTTAATGTTTAATCCTTGATATGAATAATTACGGCTATCAACAAAAAGAT
>NZ_JBNRJF010000015.1:0-45547 GCF_050589305.1 Gilliamella sp. G0441
TCTTCAGTGTCACTTATCAAGACTTAATTTTTTGAGTCCGTAGACTTTTAATTTTTCGTCTCGCAAGTGCCCACACAGATTGTCTGTTTCTTCTTTTTAAAGAGCTGACAGCTTTTTTACCTTATCAAGTTTTGTTGATTTAGTTTGCTGTCTCAAGGGTTGCGTATGTTACTCATTTCACTTGATGTCGTCAACCCTTATTTTGGTTTTTTTATTATTTTTGGGTTGAGTGGTCGCTTTTTATTCAAAACAAGGCGTTATAGTATAAATTTTATCTGATTTGCCACCTGTTTAGCTTTTTCTATCGCTTCGCTAATATTATTTGCCCTTGCTAATGCAACCCCCATTCTTCTTGCCCCTTTAACCTCAGGTTTACCAAATAGGCGTAGATCGGTTTGTTCAACGCTTAGTGCTTGGGCTAAATGAATATAAGAAACTTGATTTGAGTCACCTTCTACCATTAATACAGCAGATGCACTTGCCCCATATTGTTCAATCGTTGGAATAGGCAACCCTAAAATAGCTCTTACGTGTAACGAAAATTCGGATAGATTTTGTGAAATCAAAGTCACCATTCCTGTGTCATGAGGACGAGGTGAAATTTCACTAAACCATACTTGATCACCTTTTACAAATAACTCAACCCCAAATAATCCTCTACCACCTAAGGCTTCCGTTATTTTTGATGCAATCTCTTTTGCTAAGTTAAGTGCTTGGGGTGACATGTGTTGTGGTTGCCAAGATTCACGGTAATCACCATTTTCTTGTCGATGTCCAATCGGTTCACAATACGATACGCCATCAATATGTCTTACTGTTAATAAGGTAATTTCATAATCAAAATCGATAAAACCTTCAATGATAACTTTTCCACCGCCCGCTCGTCCGCCTTCTTGAGCATATCGCCAAGCTGATTCAAGATCATTATTGTTATGTATTAAAGATTGTCCTTTACCTGAAGAGCTCATAACGGGTTTAACCAAACAAGGAAAACCAATTTCATTAACAGCTTTTTCAAACTCTAAAAAATTTGTGGCAAAACGATAAGGAGAAGTCGGTAATTTTAATTTTTCAGCGGCTAAACGACGAATACCTTCGCGATTCATCGTTAATTGCGTCGCTTTTGCTGTAGGGATAACCGTAAAACCTTGTTCTTCTAACTCTACTAATGTATCTGTTGCAATGGCTTCAATTTCAGGCACGATATAATCTGGTTGTTCGCTTTCAATTACGCTTTTTAACTCACGACCGTTTAACATGTCGATAATATGATAGCGATGTGCAACTTGCATTGCAGGTGCGTTGGCATAACGATCAATGGCAATCACCTCGCAACCAAATCGTTGTAGTTCAATGGCAACTTCTTTAGCCAGCTCACCTGCACCACAAATTAAGACTTTCGTCGCCGTTGTTGATAATGGTGTTCCTATTCTAGACATTGTTTCCTCAACCACAATTATTTATTTGCTGAAATAAAAAATCGGGATAATTCCCGATTTTAATCAATTTATTATTATGCTTGGTAAGGATCACGTAAAATCATGGTTTCACTTCGATCAGGCCCCGTTGAAATAATATCAATTGGCGTCTCGGTTAATTCCTCTATCCTTTTAATATAAGTTTTTGCTGCTTGTGGTAAAGCATCATAGCTTTTTATACCAAAGGTTGATTCACTCCATCCAGGCATTGATTCATAGACGGGTTTAACTAAGCTCCACTCTTCAGCAGAAGCCGGTGCGTTTTTGATCACATCACCATTTGGTAATTGATATCCTACACAGATTTTAACTTCTTTTAATCCATCTAAAACATCAAGTTTAGTTAAACAAAATCCTGAAACCGAGTTTAGTTGTACTGCTTTTCTAACAGCGACAGCATCAAGCCATCCTGTACGGCGACGACGTCCAGTTGTTGCGCCAAATTCATTCCCTTGTTTACAAAGATACTCGCCAACATCATCGAAAAGTTCTGTTGGAAAAGGACCTGCGCCAACACGAGTAGAGTAAGCTTTTACAATTCCCAGTACATAACCAACATAACGAGGTCCAAAGCCTGAACCCGTTGCTACCCCACCTGCAGTAGTATTTGATGAAGTCACAAAAGGGTAAGTACCATGATCAATATCAAGTAATGTCCCTTGCGCACCTTCAAACATAATTCTTTCGCCTTTTTTGCGAGCTTCTTCTAACAGTGCAGGAATATCAGCTATCATCGCAATTAAAATATCAGCGATCGCTAATGTGTCATCTAGCACTTTTTGATAGTCAACCGCTTCTACTTTGTAATAGTTGACTAATTGGAAGTTGTGATATTCCATCACTTCTTTCAATTTTTCTGCAAACGCTTGACGATCACGTAAATCGCCTACACGAAGACCTCGACGAGCTACTTTATCTTCATATGCCGGACCAATCCCACGACCTGTTGTCCCAATCGCTTTACTACCACGGGCTTTTTCACGAGCTTGATCAAGAGCAATATGGTAAGGCAAAATCAAAGGACATGATTCAGAAATGAGTAATCTTTCTTTGACGGGTATGCCTTTATCCTCTAACTCTTTCATCTCTTTCATTAAAGCATCTGGACAAAGTACAACACCATTACCAATAATACTAATGACATCGTTACGTAATATTCCTGAAGGAATAAGATGCAATACCGTTTTTTCACCATTAATGACTAATGTATGTCCTGCATTGTGCCCACCTTGATAACGGACAACATATTTTGCTTTTTCTGTGAGTAAATCAACAACTTTACCTTTGCCTTCATCACCCCATTGTGTTCCTAACACAACAACATTATTACTCATAGATTTTTACTCATTCAGTTAATTATTAGATTTTAATTTCATATATTGAAAAAATTCACTATCTGGACTAATGACCATAATATCACTACCAGTGAAACTTTGTTCATAAGCTTTTAAACTTCGAATAAAACTAAAAAATTCTTTGTCTTTGCCAAAAGCATCCGCATAAAGCTTAGCAGCAATTGCATCGCCTTCACCACGAATTACTCGTGATTGGCGTTCTGCTTCTGAAAGTATTTCTGTTTCTTGCAATGTAGCTTTTGCTCTTGTTTCTTCAGCTTTTTTTACACCTTCAAAACGTTTATCTCGTGCAATAACTTCACGTTCTGCTCGCATTCTGGCATAGATTGAACCTGAAACCTCAGCAGGAAAATTAATTTGCTTGATTCGCACATCAATGACTTCGACACCAAACGCTCGTAAACTCGTTTTATTACCTTCGATATCTTTATGTACATCTGTTGAAGCATTTTCAGCTATTTCTTGAGCACCACCATTTAGTGCATCTTTTACGCGATTCATCAAAGAATTACGAGATTGTGTATCCGCATTAGAATCATTGATAATATCTTTATTACTTAATTTACCAATTTCAGCACGTAAACGACCATTCAGTCTTGCTAATAATAAGTCTTCGACATTATTACCACCGGCGACTGTTTCATAATAACGATTAAAATCAATAATTTTCCATTGCACAAAATAGTCAACAATTAACTCTTTCTTTTGCACATTGAAAAATCGTTGTTCTTTATTGTTATTAGAGCTATTAGTTGTTTGAATTTTAGCATCAATTACTTTGACCGTATCCATACCAGGGATTTTAAAATGTAACCCAGGCTCAGATAATCCAATGATTTTATTGAATCTTAAAACAACACCACGTGTACCTTCTTCAATAACATAAACGCTTGAAATATACACACCGATTAATATTAAAACTATAGGAATTAATAATTTTCGCATATTTTTCTCCTTAACGTCCCATAGTCCGCGTAGTATTTCTTACGCTATTTGAGTTATTGCTACTGTTATGGTCTTTTGGTAATTCAGATGCTGCTTGAGACTGATTTTTTATGGCATCTGAAGAAGACGTTTTAAAGTTATAATCACTGTTAGTATTTGATAATGTTGGTGGATTAGAATTTGTTATTCTTTTATTTTGAAATAACTTTTCCAATGGTAAAACCATAATGTTACCGCTTTTATCATTAACAATAACTTTGTTGGTTTTGGTTAATACCCTTTCCATAGTTTCAATATACAAACGTTCTTTGGTGATTTCAGGTGCTGCTTTATATTGCGGTAGAATTTTTTCGAAACGCGCAACATCACCCGCAGCTTCAAGTTCAATACGTACTTTGTAAGCATTAGCATCGGCTAGAATTCTCGCTGAACGACCTTCTGCTTGCTGCACTATCTGAACTTTATCGGCTTCAGCCTTTTTAATTTCACGCTCACTGTCACCTTGAGCTCGAATAGCATCATCATAAGCATCTTGCACTTCATCAGGTGGACGCGCTACTTGGAAGTTCAAGTCTACAATATTGATACCCATATCATAATGCGTAATCACATTAACTAATTCATCTTTAGTACTACTTTCAAGCACAGAACGCCCATCAGAAATGATTGCGTCTATATTTGAACTACCCACAGCGGTTCTAAGTGCACTGTCAGCCGCTTGTCGCAGACTATCTTCAACATTTGTGACATTGAATAAATATTTTAAAGGATTACTAATACGATATTGTACGTTCATTTCAACGAACACTAAGTTTTCACCTGTCGTGACGATAAATCCTTTTACATTGAAATTTTTAGTACCTTGAGTATCAACAGCATAAACTTTGTCTACTAATGGTATTCTCCAATTTAATCCTGGCTGAATAATTTCAGGTTGAACTTGACCAAAACGTGTAATCACACCTCGTTGACTTTGATTTATAGTATAAAAACCATTAAGCGCCCAAATAAAAATTAATACAACAATTACGATACCTATAATTTTAGAAGTATTCATCGGTAATTTCTTTCCTGAAGAACTACCATTGTTGTTACTCGAATGACCATTTTTGAGGATATCTTTGATTTTATTTAATAAACTAGCCGATGAACCAGAAGGTTTTCGGTTGTTATTTCCCCATGGATCGTTATCTTGTCCGTTATTGCCGGGCTGATTCCACGCCATATTTTATATGCTCCATTTAACAATTAGTTGTTATTTTGCGTATTAATTAAGTATAACAGATCTGGCTCTTGTTTACATAGGCGATTCCATTCGATTGATGGCATCCTTACATCTAAATGGAAACTACCATCTCCATTAATTACTTCATGTTCAACTGCATTTAGCTGATATAAACGGCTTCTTAGTTTTGCTAAATGAATTGGTAAGTTTAATTGGCAAACTTGAATTTGCCTAGCAAGTCTTTCTGTTAATGCCTTAAATAAGAGATCTAATCCTAAACCATTTTCAGCAGAAATCCAAACACGAATTGGCAAACCATCTTCATCACGATCAATACATGGTTGTTTGCCTTCGATTAAATCAATTTTGTTCATGACGATTAATGTTGGAATTTCATCAGCGTCTATTTCCAACAAAACCTCATCAACCGCTTGCATGTTATCTAAAAAGTTGGGATCAGCGGCATCAACAATGTGTAATAATAAGGCTGCTTCTTGAGTTTCAAGCAAGGTTGCTTTAAATGCAGCAATAAGATCATGCGGTAAATGGCGTATAAAACCAACCGTGTCAGCCAGCACGACTTCGCCTACATCATCAACAACTATTCGGCGTAAAGTTGGATCAAGTGTTGCAAATAACTGATCTGCAGCATAAACATCAGCATGAGTTAATGCATTAAATAGCGTTGATTTACCTGCATTAGTATAACCCACTAAAGATACAGTTGGAATATCAGCTTTATTTCGGGATTGTCTATTTTGGTTGCGTTGTTTTTCAACTTTAGCAAGTTTAGATAAGATTAATTGAATACGATGACGAATTAATCGTCTATCGGTTTCCAATTGCGTTTCGCCTGGGCCTCTTAACCCTATTCCCCCTTTTTGTCGCTCAAGATGAGTCCAGCCACGAACTAAACGCGTCGATAGATACTGTAATTGAGCTAACTCAACTTGTAATTTTCCTTCATGGGTTCTTGCGCGTTGTGCAAATATATCAAGAATTAGTCCTGTTCTATCGATAACACGACATTCACACAATTTTTCGAGATTTCGTTCTTGGGTAGGCGTTAGGGTATGATTGACTAAAATAACAGAGGCATCTAATTCTTTCACTTTTTCAGCAATTTCAATAGCTTTACCTTCACCAATAAAATATTTGGCTTGAGGCGCTTTTCTTGAAGTTGTCACGATATCGAGAATATCTATCTGAGCTGAAGAAACTAATATTTCAAACTCTTTAAGATCCTCAATATCGCTTTCTTTAGGAAAGAACACATGCACTAATAAGGCGGATTCACCACCTTTATATCGTTCAAACAATCGAACTCTCCACTGAAATTATCAGCTTTCAGTTTCCTCTTCAGGCTGAGATACCAATCCTGAAATAGGTCTTGATGGTACGACTGTTGAAATAGCATGTTTGTAAACCATTTGGCTTACCGTATTCTTTAATAAAATAACAAATTGATCGAATGATTCAATTTGACCTTGTAATTTGATCCCGTTAACTAAATAAATTGAGACAGGAATATGCTCGCGACGAAGCAAATTTAAATAAGGATCTTGTAATGACTGCCCTTTTGACATGAGTTTATCCTTTATAGATGAAATAATAATGAAGATAAAATAATTGTAAACGCAAAAAATAATAGTATTTAATGCGACATAAGATACTTCTGTATTATCAAAATAACATAAAAAGCATCGCTATAAAACTAACGAAAAGCGATTAATGCACAAATAACTAAAATTTTAATGTATTTAAACTAAAAAATACAAAAATTATACCGAATCTTGACAATTATCCAAAAATTTTTAAGAAAATGCAATTTTCTATTCTAACTTAAAAGCTTAAAAAAAGAAAATTAAAACAATTTACATCATTATATTTTTAGAAAAATTGAATCCATATTATCACCGTTTAACCATGTGATTGGTTGTTTCCATCCTCTAAGCCAAGTAATCTGTCTTTTCGCTAATTGCCGTGTGGCGCAAATCCCTTTAAATACCATTTCATCATAACTTATTTCACCACTTAAATATTCCCACATTTGACGATAACCGACACAACGTATAGAGGGTAAATTAGTATGTAAATCTGCTCGTTCCATTAATCGTTTAACTTCGTCTTCAAATCCTAACTCCAGCATCTGTAAAAAACGTTGTTCAATACGTTGATGCAACTCAGCTCTATCTTTTGGCATGATAGCAAATTGCATAATATCGTAAGGTAATAGTTCACCACTATGTTGTGTCAATTCAGTTAAACTTTTTCCAGAAATTAAATAAACTTCTAAAGCACGATTAAGACGCTGTGGATCATTAGGATGAATTCTATTAGCCGAAACGGGATCAACTTTTTTTAACTCTTCATGAATCGATTGCCAACCATATTTATTGGCTTTTTCCTCAATTTGCTGACGTATTTCACTATTCGCTGCTGGCAGAGGTGAAAGTCCCTCAATTAAAGCTTTAAAATAGAGCATTGTTCCCCCCACCAATAGTGGAATTCGACCATTTTTTAATGATTTTTCAATTTCCAAAATAGCATCATGCCGAAAATTCGCAGCAGAATAACTTTCAGAGGGATCACAAATATCAATCAATTTATGAGGATATTTTTGTTGTTCAGATAAAGTAGGTTTTGCCGTACCGATATCCATACCACGATAAATCAATGCTGAATCCACGCTAATTATATCGATAGGATAACGATCATAAAGCGCCATAGCAAAAGCTGTCTTACCTGATGCAGTCGGCCCCATTAATGAAATAATTTTTGGTTTACTCATGATAAAATTGATTGCATAAAAGTTTGAATATCAATAGGGTATAAAAATGTTTCTTGTTCTAATAACTTAATATCTACCTGTTCTAATTGAGCTAGCAATTGAATTACGTTAGCGACACTCCAACTGACCAAACTATTATCTTCACATTTAATAGCTAACCAACTGGCAATTTGAGTAGGATCGATAGTTGTATTTTCATCTGCAGATAAAAAAGTAATTAAAGCAGGTAGTAACTGTTGCCAATTTGTCGTACGTAACATTTTAGGAACATTTTGCAAATGTAATTTAGCTTTTTCAAAACTAAACTCAAAACCTAAAAAAGTTAATTGTGCCTTATAGTGAGTAAGAACTTGCTCTTCTTTGCGATTAATTAAAATTGTTAATGGAATCAGTAGTTTTTCAGATTCTTGCGATAACAATTTAATCGCATTCACTTTTTGCTTTGCAACTGGCAGCTTCATTAACATTAATTTTTGCTCGCTGTCTTCATATTTTTCAAGTAATGCAATATCGGGTTGAATAACAGTTAAAACTCGACCAAATTGCACTAACGATGAACTATCAAACTGATGATGTAGTGATGACTGTAATGGCGTTGTTCGTTTCGGAAATAAAGTTTCAATCACCGCTTTTTGTGGTTCAGTAATGTGATGTTCCTGTGGTAAATCAATCTGTTGTTTTTGATTTAGATTTAGATTTTGTTTGTTTTGCTGGTCATCAATATTAACAAGTTGTCCATACAGTGCATTATTTTCTTTTACATTATTGGTTATCTTTTGTGGAAATGGCTTATTCGTAGAATAAGATGTCTGGTTATTTTGTCGATTGAAAATATTATCACCCGCCGCTTGTCTATTCGGTGTAATTGATATTTTAGTTTGATTATCCTCTAAAGGTAATGTTGATTCAACTGACGACTCCAGTGCCATAACAATAGCTTGATAAACAAAATCATGAACAAGTCTAGCCTCATGAAAACGAACTTCATGTTTAGCTGGATGAACATTCACATCAACTTGCTTTGGATCAAGTTTTAAAAATACAACATAACTTTGTTGTTCGTTTGTTCGGCTAATATAAGCTTGCCGTAGAGCATGATTGAGTAATTTATCTTTTATTACACGCCCGTTAACATAAAAATATTGTAGATCGCTAACTTCATTACTTGCAACCCATCCTTGAATCAATAAATCATCATGTTGCCAATCTAACTTTACTGCTTTTTGCATAAAAGCACGACCGCATACGAGTTCAACACGTTTTTCTAACTCAGATGCACGATATTGTTTAACTAATTTACCATTATGTTGCAAGTTAAATGTCACATCAGGACGCGCCAACGCAATACGTCTGATAAACTCTTCAATATGCATAAATTCCGTTTTTTCGGTTTTCAAAAAACGACGTCTAGCGGGGGTATTATAAAATAGATCTAACACTTCAACCGTTGAACCTACTGGATGTGCAGCAGGTTTAATAGTTGGAGACATATCTCGACCTTCAGCATAAACTTGCCAGGCTTCAGATTGTTCCGCAGTTCGAGAAGTTAGCGTTAATCGGGAAACTGAGCTGATACTAGCAAGTGCTTCTCCTCTAAATCCCAGACTTATTATCGCCTCCAAGTCGTCTAATGTATTAATTTTGCTGGTTGCATGACGAGCTAATGCTAAAGCTAATTCTTCCTTATTAATTCCACAGCCATTATCTCGAATACGAATTAATTTACATCCGCCCTGCTCTAAATCAATATCAATTTGCGTACTACCAGCATCTAAACTATTTTCAATTAATTCTTTAATAACTGATGCCGGACGCTCTACCACTTCACCAGCTGCAATTTGATTTGCTAACTGAGGTGATAGAATATGAATAGCCATTAATGTCTTTCTCCAAACTTAGGATTTTGTTTTACATAATTTTTTATGCCTTGATAGATTGCTTTGGCAATTTTATCTTGATGCGCACTACTACCAATTAATTTTTCTTCCCCTATATTTGAGATAAAACCAACTTCAACTAAAATAGATGGTATATCTGGGGATCGCAATACACCTAAACTTGCATGTTCAGGTTTATTTTTATGCAATTTGATCGTACCCTTCATTGCTTTTAAGACTTGAGTTGCTAGCTCATAGCCTACACGCTGTGAATAAGAAAATTGCAAATCAAGTACCGCTTGACTTAAATGAGCATCATGACCATCACTTAATGCATCGCCTGCACCACCTAATAACTGTGACTGTTTTTCCTCTTGCTCAATCCAACGACCAAGTTCAGTATCAGCTCGCTTAGTTGATAAAACCCAAATTGAAGCACCAGTTGCACTACGGTTAGGAGCAGCATCGGCATGAATGGATATAAGTAAATTGGCTTTACTATTACGCGCAATCTCTGAACGTTTGGATACCGAAATAAAATTATCACTGGTTCGAGTTAATACACCTTTAAATTTTGGATCGTTATTGAGTAACGCAGTCAGTTTTTTAGCAATAGAAAGGGTTACTGTCTTTTCATATAATTTATTTTTACCTATCGCACCTGAATCTTTGCCACCATGTCCTGCATCAACGGCAATCACCACTTTAGCAGCATAAGCAGAACTGCAAAGCAACAATAACATCATAAAAGTAAGAAGTTTTTTCATCATGTATCCGCTAAGTGTATTTGATTAATAATAGCTTGACCTTTTTCTGTTTTTGCCAACAAAGTCGCTGTACGTTCAAGTTTCAAATAGCTTAAATGAACTTCAATATCCGCAATTGGCAAAATACCTTGGGCTTGTTGTGGCCACTCTATTAAAGAAATGGATCGCGAAGCAAAATATTCACGAATCCCCATAAACTCAAGTTCTTCTGGATCATAAAGCCTATATAAGTCGAAATGATAAACTGAAAAATCATCAAATTGATAAGATTCCACTAAGGTATAGGTTGGGCTTTTTACATTACCAACATGCCCTAATTGTTGTAAAAAACCTCGACTAAATGTTGTTTTTCCAGCCCCTAGCTCACCAATTAAATAAATAACTATTGTACTATTATTGTTCAATAAATAACTTAAACACTGCTTTGCTAATTGCTTACCAAAGAAGATAGTTTGTTGTTCGTCGGCTAAAATAATAGGTTTCATAACGGATATTTTGCTTAATAAATAGTTGTTATTATATACTAATAACAACTAAAGAGGTACTAACCAAAATTAACTCAATTTTTGATTAAATTTTAACTTTAATATTATGTCTTGACATAATAAGTGAAAAAACATGCTACACACAATTTCAACAGATAACCAATCAATAATCGATCCTCAATTTATTTCTGCCCAAGATGCGGTCTTATTTTGGCAAAATGGCGTATTTATTGCGTTACAAAATACCCCTATTCTTAATGCTATTTTAGAAAAAACTCAACATTGTTATATCTTAGATAATGATATTACAGCGCGTGGACTTGATCCGTTTATTGATAAAAGATTGCATATCATTAATCTGCAACAGATGGTTGAATTGACCGCTAAACATTTTCCTCAAATGAATTGGTAATAAATTAATAACTCTGTTAAATTTGATTTTTTACTTCCCGTATCAACAATATTTCAAAATTGACTGAGCCAATTTGCAATTCAATACACCTCGGTTTAATATGATTTTCATATCATATAATTCTGTATCCAACTAGAAATGGTAAATTTATTATCAATAAAAGAAATCGATGACTTACTAAAAAAAGGCGAAGTTGTAGCTTATCCAACTGAATCTGTTTTTGGATTGGGTTGCGATCCTGATTGTCAAACTGCAGTAATGAAACTGCTTGATTTAAAGCGCCGTCCTATTGAAAAAGGTTTAATTCTCATTGCCAGTCATTATGATCAACTTATCCCTTACATCGATGAGTCAGCATTGACCTATCAACAAAAACAGTTAGCTTTAGCAAGTTGGCCAGGTGCGGTTACTTGGATTTTTCCTAAAAATAAAAATACCCCACAGTTTTTAACCGGTCAATTTGATTCAATTGCAGTACGTGTTACTGATCATCCATTGGTATGTACATTATGCGACCTATTTGGTAAGCCCTTAGTTTCAACAAGCGCTAATCTTTCAAATTATCCGCCTTGTTTTACCGCAAACGAAGTTGCATTACAATTTGGTGAACAGTTTCCCATATTACAAGGTGAAACTGGACACAGGGCTTCACCTTCTGAAATTAGGGATATAAAAACGGGTCAAATCATACGACAAGGTTAGTATTATGCACAATTTATATATTGGAATTATGTCAGGTACCAGCATGGATGGGGTAGATATTGCATTAGTTGATATTACTGCAGGAAAAGTTAAATCAATAGCCAGCGAATGTTATTCTATGCCAGAAGACATTAAACAACAATTACTAACCCTTTGTGAAACCAAACAGACTTCATTACAAGATTTAGGTGAACTGGATCACCAGTTAGGCTTACTTTATGCCCATCATGTGAATCAATTCTTAACACACCATAAAATAGAGCGTAATAAAATTAATGCAATTGGTTGTCATGGACAAACTATTTACCATTCACCATTTGGTGCAAACCCTTTTACGATGCAAATTGGCGATGCCAATATCATTGCCGCCCTAACAGGCATTACTACCGTCGCTGACTTTAGACGAAAAGATATTGCTTATGGTGGACAAGGCGCACCTTTAGTACCTGCTTTTCATAAATCACAACTTGAAAATCCGTCAATTAATCGTGTGATATTAAATATTGGTGGAATAAGTAATATCACGGTACTTATTCCTCATCAAACCGTCATCGGTTACGATACCGGACCGGGTAATGTATTGCTTGACGGTTGGATAAATGCTTGTCTTGGTAAAAATTATGATAACGATGCTAAATGGGCAAAAACAGGAAAGAATGATACCAAACTTCTCAATAAGTTATTAAATGAAGATTATTTTCAATTACCCGCCCCTAAAAGCACAGGACGAGAACTGTTTAACCTATCTTGGTTACGTCAAAAATTGACAGGTATCACATTAAAATCTGAGGATATTCAAGCAACACTGGTTGAATTGACTGCATTATCTATCGCGCAAGAAATAACAAAATTATCCATCAACACAGAATTACCATGTGAACTTTTAGTGTGTGGTGGAGGCGCAAAAAACCCTCTTATTATGCAAAGGCTATCTGTGTTATTGCCCAATTGGGATGTGTTAACTACCAGCGAAAAAGGAATAAACAGTGATGATATGGAAGCAATAGCATTCGCTTGGCTTGCTTATTGTCGACTTAATAATATTCCGTCGAATATTCCAGAAGTGACCGGTGCAAACCAAGCTGTATCTTTAGGGGTGATTTATCAATAATAACATTTAAATCAAACCAAATTTTTTTAAGGCTTTTGCAATCCCATCATTATCATTGGAATCAGTGACAAATTCAGCTTGTTCTTTTAATTTGTCTACAGCATTAGCCATTGCTATCGGGTGATTAACGGTCGTAAACATCTCAAAATCATTCATCCCATCACCAAATGCGTAGGTAGGCACATCAGTAAATCCTTTTTTTTGCAATAACTGATTAATACCATTGCCTTTGGAACCACCATGATTAAAAACATCAACACAATAAGGTGTGTTACGTATAAATGTTAATTCCGGAAAAACATCACGATAAACAGATTCACCTTCTTCGCACAGCAATAACATCATTTGAATAGGTTCTTTTAGATAAAGCAGATCATCAACAGGGGGAATAGGTTGTTTAAGATAGTGATAAAACGTTTTTGCTGCTTTAGTACACTCAGAAATACGCATTGTTTCATCATTATAAAAAGCTAAAGGAATATTCATTTGCTGTTTTGAAAACTGATACATTCTGGCGATTAAATCTTTATCGATATTATTCGTAAAAACTTTCTCGCCTTTATATAGAACAATTTGCCCATTCATACCGATAATAGAATCAATCGACAATTTTTTCATTAAATCGGTCACTTCACAAGGTGTACGACCTGTTGCAAGCATTGGAATAATATTATTTTGCTTTAGCTTTCTTATTGCCTCAACTGAACTTGCTAAAACCTCTATTTGACTATTAAATAAAGTCCCATCTAAATCAAAAAAAACGATAGCTTCAGGCTTGTTACTCATATTACAAATCCAAAATATTTTTAATAAAAGGAATCGTTAACTTACGTTGTTCCGCTAATGTTGCTACTTCAAACTTTTCTAACAAAGAAAACAGGGTACGCATATCACGATGGACACGCTTTAATAAAAATAATCCAACTTCAGTCGATAATTCAAAACCACTTAATTGTGCTCGTAGTTGTAACGCCTTTAGCTTATCATCATCACTCAGTTCTTTTAATTGATAAACTTGCCCCCAACTGAGTCGTGAAACCAGATCAGGTAATATAAAAGAAACCTGTTTAGGTGGAGCACTGGCAGTAATCAATAATTTACTAATATTTTTTTCAGTGAGACGGTTAAATAAATCAAAAATAGCTTCTTCCCAATTCCGATTGCCTGCAATAGCATCAATATCATCTAAACAAACTAAATCATAATTATCCAATCCTTGTAAGATTTCGGGAACAAGGTGAAAATACTGTTTTAAAGGAATATAACTAGCCAGTTTGTTTTGACTTGATGCATGCAATAGGTGAGTACGACCAGCAGCGCTTGCCGACCACATATAAAATACATTGAAACCTTGCTTAACCAATAAAGTTTGCAAAGAATCAAGTAGTAATTGATTATCACCTATATAAAAACTTTCAAAAGTTTCACTGTTTGGTAATGAAAAAGGCAACGGTAATTGTGAAAGAGTAATAAAGTAACCTCACACTAAAAAATTAATCTAGTTAAGTATAAATTTGCTTTTGTAAAAATAAAAGAATTTTATAAAAAAGGAACAATTTTAAAAAATAAAAAAATGTTATCCAAAAATCCCTCAGCATATTTTATCAGTAAACTATTAAAAAACGGTCAATAAAAAGACCAAAAAACAAGCAATCAAAATATATTTTTGTGGATAACTCTGTGTTAAAAGAAAGTAATAAGCTGTGATAAGGCTATTAATAACCTAAAAGATAAAACCAATTGTGGATAACTAAGGTAATTATCAACAAGTTTAGATCGACAAAGATCCGATCAATTAACAACGTTGCACGATCAATAAGATCCTATAAAATAATCACTATATCGAGTTATCAACAGAAAGGATCCACATTAGTAGTAATAAAAATAAAAAGATCACATAAAAGATCTTATTTAATTTAAATGGCGATCAAATTAGATCATTTGACGTATTCAAAAAGATGAGTAAAATCGCTAACGCTAATTTAGATCAAAACAACATTTCTGAAATAACGATCATCTATATAGAAATTAACAACGAGGCTTTATATGTTTTATCCGGATCTTTTTGATGTCATTATTGTCGGCGGTGGTCATGCTGGCACAGAAGCTGCCATGGCATCAGCAAGAATGGGCCGCAAAACACTACTTTTAACCCATAATATCAATACATTAGGACAAATGTCATGCAATCCTGCTATAGGTGGTATTGGTAAAGGTCACTTGGTAAAAGAAATCGATGCCATGGGCGGTTTAATGGCTCACGCTATTGATCTTGCAGGGATCCAATTTAGGATCCTTAATAGCAGCAAAGGGCCTGCTGTTAGGGCAACACGTGCACAAGCAGATCGATCGCTTTATCGAAAGGTGATCAGAACAACACTTGAAAACCAAGAAAACTTGATGCTCTTTCAACAATCCGTAGAAGATGTGATCATTGAGAACGATCAGATCACTGGAGTTAAAACGCAAATGGGCGTTTCTTTTAAAGCTAAAGCCGTCGTTTTAACTGCAGGAACCTTTCTAAATGGAAAAATCCATATTGGTTTAGATAATTACAGTGGAGGAAGAACAGGCGATCCTGCTTCAATTGGACTATCTAAATCATTACATCAATACCCATTTAGAATGGGACGATTAAAAACAGGTACACCACCGCGTATTGATGCCCGAACAATTGATTTTTCTAAATTAGGTACACAATATGGTGATGATCCTGTTCCGGTATTTTCGTTTTTAGGTAATGCTAATCAGCACCCAAAACAGATCCCATGTTATATAACAAGCACAAACGAAACGACACATGAGATCATTCGTAATAGCTTAGATCGAAGTCCAATGTACACAGGGGTGATTGAAGGCGTAGGGCCAAGATATTGTCCTTCAATTGAAGACAAAATTATGCGTTTTTCAGATCGTAATTCACATCAGATCTATTTAGAGCCAGAAGGATTAGATAGTAACGAAATATACCCAAATGGGATCTCAACCAGTTTACCATTTGATACACAACTTGCTTTTGTACGTAGTATGAAAGGTCTTGAAAAGGCTAATATCATCAGACCTGGGTATGCGATCGAATATGATTATTTTGATCCTCGTGATCTCAAACCTACACTTGAAAGTAAAGTGATCAAAGGACTATTTTTAGCCGGACAAATTAATGGAACAACAGGGTATGAAGAGGCAGCTGCTCAAGGCATGTTAGCAGGTTTAAATGCTGCACGATTCGTTTATGATCAAGATCAATGGTATCCAACGCGTGATCAAGCTTATTTAGGTGTACTGGTTGATGATCTTTGTACGTTAGGCACCAATGAACCTTACCGAATGTTTACTTCTCGTGCTGAATATCGTTTGATGTTACGTGAAGATAATGCTGATATTCGCTTAACTGAAATTGGTCGTAAGCTAGGCATGGTTGATGATTATCGTTGGCAAAAATTTAACGAAAAATTTGAAGCGATAGAACAAGAAAGAGCGCGTTTACGTGATATATGGGTGCATCCACATATTGAAACTATTGATGAAGTGAATGCCGTTTTAAGTGCTAATTTAACCAAAGAAGCAAATGGTGAAGAGTTACTTAAACGCCCTGAAATGAGCTATAACACATTGAAATCATTATCACTATTTGCGCCTGGATTAACTGATCCTAGTGCTGCAGAACAAGTTGAAATTCAAGTTAAATATGATGGATATATCAAACTTCAAATTGAAGAAATCGAACGCCAAAAACGTAACGAAGAAACATTAATTCCTGATCATATTGATTATGCTGAAATTTCTGGATTATCAAACGAAGTTGTCGCTAAATTGAAACAACATAAACCAGTATCGATCGGGCAAGCTTCACGTATTTCAGGCATAACACCGGCGGCAATATCAATGTTATTAGTTTATTTAAAAAAGAAGAATTATGTTAAAAAAGAAACTCACTAATCTGATTGATCAAACAGATCTTTTGATCACAGATCAGCAAATTGATCTGCTTATTGAGTATGTTGAAATGCTGAATAAGTGGAATAAGGCCTATAATTTAACTGCTGTGCGTGATCCCAATGAAATGTTAATAAAACACATTATGGATAGTTTAGTGGTATCGCCCTATTTAGTGGGCGAACATTTTATTGATGTTGGAACAGGACCTGGGTTACCTGGTATTCCATTAGCGATCATCAATCCTGATAAACAATTTGATTTGGTTGATAGTTTAGGAAAACGTATCCGCTTTTTAAAACAGGTAAAATTTGAATTAAAACTGAATAATATTAATCCGGTGCAAAGCCGCATAGAGGACTATACTGAACAAAAGTTTGATGGTGTCATTAGCCGAGCGTTTGCTTCATTACAAGATATGCTCACTTGGTGTCAGCATCTACCCAATCAACAGGGATCGTTTTATGCTTTAAAAGGTAGTGAACAAGATCCTATCCCTGAAGGGTTTGAACTTAAACAGAATATTAAACTGACTATTCCACAATTAAATGCGGATAGATGTTTAACGATTATTACTAAAGTTTAATTGACGATAATTTTAATTCTTACCTGAAAAAGAAATATTAATTTTTACGCTTTTTCAGGTAATCTTTAATACCACTAACAATCGCTTTTGAAACTTGATTCTGGAAAGAAGCGGTTTTTAATTTTTTTTCTTCGTTAATATTACTAATAAAAGCGGTTTCGACTAAAACAGAAGGAATATCAGGGGCTTTCAAAACAGCAAAACCTGCTTTTTCAAGTGAAGGTTTATGTAAACTATTGACGCCTTTTAGTCGATTTAATATAGCATTACCTAATAATACCCCGTTGCTAATAGTTGTTTTTTGGACTAAATCTAAAATAGTATTATCTAAATATTTATCACCACTGCGACTCACACCACCTATTTGATCGGCATTATTTTGTGTTTGAGCCAAATAATTTGCTGCTGAACTTGTCGCCCCACGGGTGGATAATGAAAATACAGAAGATCCTCTAACTGATCGACTAGTAAATGCATCTGCATGGATAGAAATAAAAAGATCGGCATGTAAAGATCGCGCTTTAGCCACTCGCACTTTCAATGGAATAAACACATCTTCATTACGGGTCATATAGACTTTAACATTCGGCTCTTTTTTCAATAAATTAAAAGTTCTGCGTGCAATTTGTAAAACAATATCCTTTTCTCTGGTTTTGTTATAGCCAATCGCACCCGGATCTTCACCGCCATGACCGGGATCGAGCATCACAATAATCGGGCTATTTTTCTTTTTATTAATGGGTGGTTTGATCTCAGCTTGCTGTTGGTTTAGATCGCCTTTTGTATATTCTTCTAACAGTGCTAATAAAGGATCATCATCCGTTATTGAAGATTGCTTTGAAGGGTAAAGATCGATGACTAAACGGTTTTTAAATTCGGCTACAGGGGGTAACGTAAAAGTATTGGGGTCTATTCCTTGCTTAGCTTCGATCATGATTCTGACCGTTTTAGCATCCAGCTGGGTAACTTGAATTGATTTGATGTAAGGATCGTGACTTAATACTTTCGATGAAATACTTTTTAAAACAGGATTAGAATTGATATTATCAATATCGATCACTAATCGATCAGGGTTAAATAATGCAGCACTTTTATATTTAAGCTTACTATTGGATTCTAACGTAATTCGTGTGTAAGTAGAGGAAGGCCAAATACGAACAGCGACCACTTGTGCCATTGCTGAAGCAAGACCAACACGAGTGACAGACAATAAACAAGTCGCAAGAATACCTTTAACTAAAAGGCGCTTTGTTGGACTGAATGTTTTTGACATATCTAGGCACTTTCTAATGTTGAACAAGATAAGAGCGGATAATATCATAAAAAAGTGTTTTGTTGTCAAAGGAACAAGTATTTTTATGATGTTCTATGTTATTTGATGGAAAGTTAAGTAATCATAATAAAATTATAAAAATATTAAAATTATGAGAAACAATATCAAGTTGATATGAATTAGCTGAATCATAAAAGTATGAATATTAATAGAGTATTCATGATTCATTTCAAAAAATCAGCATTACAAATAAGTATGGAATAACTGATTAATTGAATATTTCTAATGAGTATATTTTGATAGTTATTTTAATTAATGGATAAATTATTTCAAACAGAAGTATGCATTAGATTATCAATTTTAGTCATATTTACTTCCTAAACACTTCTCTCAAATGCCATTCAACAAACCGATCATGTAAATGATCTTCCTTCGATCTAGGTCGCTTAATATCTTTTCCTTCAAAATCCCAAAATAGTCTCTCGACAATTTGATTACCGTTAATACCATTTGATATTTTAATTTTTAAACTACTATCAAGCCCAATTACTCCCATATCAAAAGCCGAATGATGTAATGAACAAAGCGCTAAACCATTATTGATAACACAAGGACCGCCATGCTGTTTCCATTTTACATGAGCTGCTTCAAGACCAATGGATACTGAATCATACCTTAAATCAAAACCACAAATTGCACATTGGTAATTGTAAGCTCGTAAGACTAACTGTCTGAACTTTGGATCTCGTTGGCGATTAAAATTTATAAAACTAAAATCAAGTCGATTGATTAAATTTTCTTGCACACTTTCAGGAAAATGCTGACTTAAAATCTGTTCTGCTATTTGATCGATAGCTGATGGATTTTTTATTAGACATTGATAGGATGGTTCATCAAATCCCCCATAAACTTGTGATAAGGCTAGCTGTTTACTGGTTGGTTCTTTACTTGGATTATTGATATTTATGCAATTTTCGATATTGGTTAATTGCCAGAATCCATCATTTTTCAATCGCCAAAAAGGCATATTAGGATAGTAATGTGTACGTCGAGGACTAAAACGCATCAAGAGATCAAGCAATGGTTCCTCAATTTCAGTTTTATAATTAAATAAACGTGTATGACTTTGTTTATATTTTGATAAGACATACAGAAGTAATAAAGGTTTATGTGGTGCTCGTTGTTCGCCTTTTTTCCAAATGGTGATATCAATGATTTTTTTCTGTAATTGTTTGCAATCCATTATTTTTGATAAATTAATGTAAAGATAAAGATTGGACATTATTATAAAAATAAAATTATTTTTGTGATCTAGTTCACAAAAATATGAAACATACTGTAAAAAATTAGTTTATTACAGAACAAATGAGAATATTTACTTCCAAATCGTATTTGATAAAAAGCCAGCAATAGCTAGTTTTATGTGAGGAAGGTATATTTTCTATTATTATTCACCTTATCGGACCAGATTTATACGTACTTAATAAAGTTATAGAACCTTATCGTGAACTGTTTGACGTAAAAATTATTGATAATAAATTACAACCGGAAGTGCCTTTATTTGATCCTTATGAAACTCCATTTTCAGTCAATGATCTAATTATTGAAGTTAGTATTGACTGGCTTAAGCATATATGGGATTTGTCAGAGGGATGCATAACTGCATATGCAATTGGAGAAGAATGCTCTAAATTTTAGGGATTTATCCCCATAGGAGAGTAAATAAGAATTCAAATATAAAATTGAAAAGGCAGGTGTAATTAGTTTTAAAAGATTGTATGTTATCTTTTTATATTCATTACACCTATCTAGCTTTTCATAAATGCACTTTAATTACTGTTTATATTATTATTCTTGATATTCAGCATAATCATCTAATACGTTATCAGTCATCCGATCTAAGTGTTTTTGTTTACTAAGCTCTTTTAGGCTACTGTATGAAATATAACTACAGCTTTCAGATAAAGGACCTTTTTCGAGTAAAGAGAATACTGGTCGTCGGATTTCTTGAAAGACTTTTTCTTGTCGGTTATCGGGCGCAACGATATGTAAATTAATATTCATATTCGGTTGTAATGCTAATAAGTCAGCCATACGTAATAAACCTGAATAAACAGATGTAGTATGCTCTACTTCAAAAGCTCGAACAATTGAGCGACCTTTTAGCCAAATTACGTCAATTTGTTCAATGGTACTTAATGTTGTTTCATCGTAATTAAGCGGTAATTTATCTAATAAAACTTCAGTGTTATTTTTCCATTCTTTTAAAACTCGACTTCGATCTGCTTTTGGCAGCCAAACTTTAAGCCCCATACAAGCCCCGATTTGAGCAATTAGAGCTTGCATTTTAATCGATTCGCGGACTTCAGTAGTTTGAGTTTGTTCATTCTCCACTAAAGATTCATCATTTTCTGGGATAGAAACTTCAATTACTTTATCTTCACGATTAACAGTATGAATTTTTAGTTTTTTCTTATCAATTTCATCTAAAAGATAGGGTATGGCAATATTTGACTGTTTTAATAATGTGCTTGCTAGTAACTTACCATCTTTATCATTAAGTTTATTTAAACTGGTTCTTAATAGCCCTGTCCAAGCACTGCTTTTTTTATTATGTGATTTTGTAAAAGTAAGTTTTTGCCAAAGTTCATCAATATGAATAGGAATTGTTTCAGCCAACGGTAACCAAACTTTAGTACAGACATGAAAACGAACTGTAAAAGGATCATCTTCATCTAAAAAAATGGGTGTAGAATCGTGAAAAGGACCATCAATAATTTCAAGTAAACCACACCAACGAGATAATCGTGTTATATAGCAAATTAAAATATCTCCAGGCTTAAGCTTTTTAGCGAGCCCTTCTTGCCGAATACGAAAAC
Source organism: Gilliamella sp. G0441 (assembly GCF_050589305.1). Taxonomy (NCBI): domain Bacteria; kingdom Pseudomonadati; phylum Pseudomonadota; class Gammaproteobacteria; order Orbales; family Orbaceae; genus Gilliamella; species Gilliamella sp. G0441. The sequence continues at coordinate 21,823 of NZ_JBNRJF010000015.1, forward strand.
CGGATATTGATTTATCGGAATGCGTGAAAGCATGATAGGTTTCAGGGGAAAATATATTAGTATAATAAGTCATAAATTATCTATGTTTAGTAAAAACTCGTATTAATAAAAATTCATATCTATACATTATTTTTAACGGTTAACTCATTCATATGTTTGTTGAATAAGCCGTTATTAATTTTTTCTTCTACGCAAAAACAAGCAACTTTATGTTCATTATAATTAATAAGCTTTGGTTGCTGAGATGTACAACGTGAAAATGCCCAACGGCATCGAGCATGAAAAGCACAACCTAAAGGTGGATCTAGTGGGCTTGGTAATTCTCCTTCTAATTTAATTCTATCTCGCCTTAGATCGGGATTTAATCTTGGTGTTGCCGATAAAAGTGCTTGTGTGTATGGATGTTGAGAATGATGATAGATTTCATCTTTTCGACCTTGTTCAACACAACGACCTAAATACATCACCATGACTTCATCAGCAATATGCTCAACAACCGAAAGGTCGTGAGAAATAAATATATAAGATAACCCAAGATCTTGTTGCAAATCCATCATTAGATTGAGTACTTGTGCTCGCACTGAAACATCCAATGCTGAAACGGGTTCATCAGCAACCACGACTTCGGGATCCAGCATTAAACCTCTTGCGATAGCAATACGCTGGCGTTGTCCACCCGAAAACATATGAGGATAACGATTATAAAACTCTTCTTTTAATCCAACTTTTTGCATCATTGATAGTACTTTTGCTTTACGATCACTTGCCGTTAAATCTGTATTGATAATAAGAGGTTCTTCTAATATCGAGCCGATTTTTTTACGTGGGTTTAATGATGAATAGGGGTTTTGGAAAACGATTTGTATTTTTTGTCGACGTAATTTTTGCGCTTGAGGATCATCATTCAATAGATTCTGATCTTTAAAATACATTTCACCAGAAGTTGGTTTTTCAATCATGGTTAGTAATCGGGCTAATGAGGATTTACCACATCCTGATTCCCCAACAATCGCAAGGGTTTTGCCTTTACCTAATGTAAAAGAAACACCATCAACCGCTTTGACTTGTTTTGGTTCCGAAAAGAAACCGGTTTTTACAGAATAATATTTTTTCAAGTTTCTGGCATCAAGCAATAATTCGCTATTTTCCATATTATTGTTGTTCATATTGAGGTATTCCTTCGCGCGATAATGGATAATGACATTTTACTTTCCTGGTTTTTGAATAACTGATTAATATTGGTTCCTCGGTATAACAGCGCTCATTTGCATAAGGACAACGAGGATTAAGTAAACAGCCCGTAGGTCGATCGTATTTACCCGGTACAACACCTGCTAACGATTCTAACCGTTCTTTATCTTGAGCAAATTCAGGAAGTGAGCGTAATAATGCTTGGGTATAAGGATGTAACGGTTCTTTAAAGATAATTTCAGCATTACCTATCTCTACAACTTGCCCTGCATACATCACAATAATTTTTTGTGCGGCTTCGGAAACTAATGCTAAATCATGGGTTATAAGAACTAATGCCATGTTATTTTTACGTTGTAACTCAAGCAATAACTCAATAATTTGCCCCTGAATGGTAACATCTAATGCGGTTGTCGGCTCATCAGCAATTAAGAGTTTAGGATTGCATGCAATTGCGATTGCGATCATTACACGTTGGCTCATCCCGCCTGACAACTGATGCGGATAAACACTTAAACGATTTTCAGCATCTGGAATACCCACTAATTTAAGCAACTCAATCGCTCTTGCTTTAAGTGCTTTTTTATTGCCACCTTGGTGAATTTTTAATGTTTCAATAATTTGATAACCGATGGTGAAACATGGATTCAAGCTAGTCATTGGATCTTGGAAGATCATAGCCACATCTGCACCCACAATTTTACGACGCATTTTGTTGGAAAGTTGTTGAAGATTTTTGCCATCAAAATGTAATGCTTTAGCAGCTACGTTGCCAGGAAAATCAATTAATCCCATTATGGCGAGTGAACTAACTGATTTACCGGAGCCAGATTCTCCGACTATTCCGACTACTTCTCCTTCTTCAACATTATAACTAATATGATCTACGGCTTTAAAGCCACTAAATTCTACTGATAATTCTTTTACTTCTAATAATGCCATGACTGTATCTCCATTACTGCTTCAATTTAGGATCAAGTGCGTCCCGCAAACCATCTCCCATTAAGTTGAAAGCTAACACTGTCATTAAAATGATTAAGCCGGGGAAGGTGACAACCCACCATGCAGAATGTGCAAATTGCAATACGTCAGCAAGCATTGTTCCCCATTCTGGTGTTGGTGGTTGTGCGCCCATACCTAAAAAACCTAATGCGGCCATATCTAAAATTGCATTGGAAAATCCTAACGAGGCTTGAACAATTAACGGTGCTAAACAGTTTGGTAGGATATTTATAAACATTTGCCGTAAGGCTCCAGCACCAGCAACTCGGGAAGCAATAACATAATCTTTATTAATTTCAGCAAGCGTCGCACCGCGAGTTAAACGTACATAATGTGGTAATGCTACAAAAGCTAATGCAATTGAAGCATTAGTAATAGATGGACCGAAGATTGCAACTAAAACCAGTGCAAGTAGTAAACTCGGTAAAGCGAGCATAATATCAACCGCTCGCATAATAATGTTATCGATGAAGCCACCAACATACCCAGCAATTAAGCCTAAAGTAATGCCCAAAATAAGTGAAATAATGACAACCAAGCAACCTACTAATAAAGATAGACGAGCACCATAAATGAGCCGAGACAAAATATCTCTACCTACATCATCAGTTCCTAAAATAAATTGCCAACTACCATCTTTCATCCAGACAGGAGGAGCTAATAAAGCCTCTCTAAATTGTTCAGAAGGTGAATGGGGAGCGATAAAATTAGCAAATATAGCTAGCAAGACAACTATAGCAATAAAAACTAAACCAACGACTGCTCCTTTATTTTTTGAAAAATAGAACCAGAATTCACAAAAAGGCGTTAAAGGTTTAGGTGCAATAGAATTGGCGTCTGGCTGTGTATTGGTTTTTTCAGTAATATTCTGTTTATTCATTTGTATTCATACTCTTATTTATGTCTAATACGTGGATTGATAACACCGTATAACATATCAACTAATAAATTCACCAAAATAATCATACCTGCAACAATTAATACACCACTTTGCACAACGGGATAATCTCGGCGTTGTAACGCTTCTATGAGCCAACGGCCAATTCCAGGCCATGAAAAAACTGTTTCGGTCAATATTGCCCCAGCTAGCATTGAACCAACTTGTAAACCGATAACTGTAATAACAGGAATCATCGCATTACGTAACGCATGAACAAGAATAATACGAATTCGACTAACTCCTTTAGCACGTGCTGTTCGGATATAATCTTCACTCAATACTTCTAACATCGAAGAACGGGTCATTCGGACAATGACTGCTAAAGGTATGGTACCTAACACAATAGCGGGTAAAATTAGGTGAGTAACAGCATCGATAAAATCCTCTGTTTCACCCCATAAGAAAGTATCAATTAACATAAAACCAGTTAAAGGGTTACTTTCATCTAAAAATAGCATATCACTGACACGCCCAGATACTGGGGTTAAGTTTAAGTGTACTGAGACTAACATTATTAGCATCATCCCCCACCAGAAAATTGGCATGGAATAACCTGTTAAAGACAAGCCTATAGCTGTGTGATCAAATATTGAGCCACGTTTGACTGCGGCAAGAACGCCGATTGGAATGCCAAAACAGATAGCAAACAACATTGCACAAAATCCCAACTCAAATGTTGCTTTAAATCGGGGTACAAATTCGTCCCATACAGGAGTTTGGCTTTTGAAAGATATTCCTAAATCTCCATGAAACATATTGATAATATATTGAAAATACTGCTGATAAAGTGGCTTATCCAAACCCAGTTGAATCATTAATTCAGCATGGCGTTCTTGGGATAACCCTCGCTCTCCAGCAAGCACTATAATAGGATCCCCTGGAATAAGGTGGACAAAAATAAAAGTAAGCAGCGTGATACAAATAAACGTCGTAATTAGTACACCTAACCGCTTTAAAATAAATTGGAACATATAATTGCTCTTAAATTTTGCTTCTAACTTATTGTTTATATGATAGATAATTTTTTATAAAAATAATATTTACTATTTCAACCTCAAAAAAGCTAATGCCGCAATTAACCACCTTTTTATGGTTAATTGCATTGATGCTATTTTTCGAGAGAAACTTGGTTAAAATTATGTAATGCTAAAGGATCCATAATATAGCCTTTAACCTTTTTACTTATTGGCATATAAACCATGGAATGAGCAATCATTAGCGCAGGTGCTTGATCACGCATTTCAACTTGCGCTTGTTTGTATAGCTTGACCCTCTTTTCATGATCAGGCTCAATGCGAGCTTGTTGTAATAAATCATCAAATGGTTTATAGCACCAATGTGAATAGTTAGAACCTGCTTTAACCGCATCACAACTCATCAAAACAGTATAAAAGTTATCTGGATCACCATTATCTCCAGACCATCCCATTAATACTGCATCATGTTCACCATCACGAATACGGGATAAATACTCTCCCCATTCATAGCTAACAATTTTAGCAGTTACACCAATTTTGGCCCAATCTTCTTGAATCATTTCAGCCATGCGGCGCGCATTTGGATTATATGGACGTTGTACTGGCATTGCCCATAAAGTGATAGTAAATCCGTTTTCTAGGCCAGCTGATTTTAATAATTCTTTTGCTTGCGCTGGATCATAAGGGTAATCTTTTATTTCATCGTTATAACTCCACATAGATGGAGGGATAAAGTTTTTAGCCGGTTCAGCTGCACCTTGAAAAACAGCTTTAATAATCGCATCCTTATTTACAGCCATATTTAATGCTTGTCGGACTTTTAAATTATCCAATGGTGGTTTATCCATATTGTAGGCTAAATAGCCAATGTTAACCCCTGCCATTTCTTTCACTACAATATTCTTATCTAATTTCATTCGTTCAACATCGGCTATATTTGGAAATGGCATAGCATGACATTCTCCTTTTTGCAACTTAGCATAACGAATGGCAGCATCCGGTGTAATTGAAAAAACTAAACGATCCAATTTAGCTTTTGGACCAAAATAATCTGGATTAGCTTTATAAAGGATTTTTGAATCTTTTTGGTATTGAACAAAAGTAAATGGTCCTGTTCCAATGGGAACTAAATCAACTTTTTCGGGAGTGCCTTTTTTAAGCATTGCATCGGCATATTCAGCAGATAAAATTGAAGCGAATGACATCGCTAAATCAGCTAAAAAAGGCGCTTCTTGATGCTTTAACACAAATACAACGGTATGATCATCAATTTTTTTAATCTCTTTAATTAAATCAGGTAATCCCATACTTTCAAAATATTCGTATTGACCACCAGAAACTTTATTATAAGGATGGTTTTTATCCTTTTGTCGCATAAATGTAAAAATAACATCATCAGCATTTAAATTTCGTGTTGGTTTAAATTCTTTATTGTTATGCCATTTCACATCATCACGTAAATGAAAGGTATAAGTTAAACCATCTTGGCTAATATCCCAAGATTTAGCTAAAGAAGGTTCAATTTCGGTTGTACCTAATTTAAACTCTACTAAACGGTTATAAACAGGTACAGCGCTAGCATCCATTGAAATTCCACTTGTCACTAACTGTGGATTAAATGTTTCAGGTGAAGCTTCAGCACAATATACTAATGTTTGGGCAGCATGAAGCTGTGTACTAGCAAGCATCGTCATCAACCCAACACCTAACAAAAATTTACGCTTATATTTCCTTAAATTCTTCATGATAATTACTCCAATTATTGAATTGTAAATCTATTTTTATGTTACTTAAACAAAATTAAAGGTATTATTTTACTGATATTTTTAGATAAATTTTTTATTAAAAGGTCTCAATATATATTGTCAGAACGATTAACTTTTATTTTATTAAAAAATTTTTTTCAACCTTTATTGCACAATAATTAAAAATTATGTCATTACTCAATAAGTCGTAACATAATCCATTTTTTATAGAAATAAACTTTTAACACGAGCATAACGACCGTTAAGTGCTGTGTAACAAATGAATTTGCAAAAATAGTGCCATTTTTAATCAAAACAATATTAATTAAATAGATTTAAAAATCTATGAATACACTTTTTAGTTAAGTTGAACTTATTATTATGCACTTAACTGATTATATTATTTTTTACTTACTTATTGATTTTTATCGAATGTATTATAATTAATGTAGATAAATTAATCATTAAAATAATTATGAAAATTACGGTTTAAATTGATTTAGACTAAGTCCAGTAGGTGGGTTGAAACATGAAGAAATTTTTTTAGACACAAAAAAACCAGCTTTCGCTGGTGTTCTTTTAGGATTGGTGCCCGGACGCGGAATCGAACCACGGACACGGGGATTTTCAATCCCCTGCTCTACCGACTGAGCTATCCGGGCAACAATGGATGCACATTAAACACGATCTGTGATAATTCGTCAATTCTTTTTGTGATATATTTTTAAAAAAATAGGTTGTTTGGTTGAAAAATAACTTATTGGCTTTATATTATTACTAATATCTAACAATATCACGTTATTTTAAGGGAATTGTTACATGCGATTTTTCTTATATATTCTTTTTTTCATTTATGCCTATTGCGAAATTAGTTTTTTCATAAAGGTTGCTGATTCAATTGGGGTATTCCTCGCACTAATTTGTATTATTGCCACTTCCTTTATTGGCTTTTCTTTAGTTAAAACACAAGGTTTAAAAAATTTTAGTATTATGCGACAAAAAATGGCTAATCATCAGAGTTTAAAAGATGAAGTAATTAAAAATTTCGCTTTGCTATTTGCTGGTTTTTTTCTGCTGATTCCCGGTTTTTTGACTGATATATTAGGGGCGATTTTATTGATTCCATATATGCAAGAGTTTTTAGTGAAATTGATTGTTAAGAAGATGCCTATTAAGTCTACTCTTGTTTCATCAACATCAATTAATCAGTCTGAAGAGATTATTGAAGGAGAATTTCGCCGCAAAAATGATGAATAAATAATCAATTAGTCTTTTTTTTGAAATTCATCTCTTGAAGAATATAAAAAGATCCCCATGTAAGCTTCACTACATTATTAAATCGTAATTTTAAGATTTATTTTTAATTATCATCTATTTAAATATTAGTGCTAGGAGATAACTAATGAAAATTCGTCCATTGCATGATCGTGTGATCATTAAACGTAAAGAAGTGGAATCAAAGTCAGCTGGCGGTATTGTTTTAACAGGTTCAGCTGCAGGTAAATCAACACGTGGTGAAGTTTTAGCTGTTGGTAATGGTCGCATTTTAGAAAATGGTCAAGTACAACCGCTAGATGTTAAAGTTGGTGATATCGTAATTTTCAATGAAGGATATGGCGTTAAAACAGAAAAAATCGATAATGAAGAAGTGCTTATCCTGTCTGAAAGCGATATTTTAGCTATTGTACAAGCATAACTGGCAACTAATTTAAAATTATATACAGAATTTAGGAGATATACGAAGATGGCCGCTAAAGATGTAAAATTTGGTAATGACGCTCGCGTTAAAATGCTTCAAGGCGTGAATGTATTAGCTGATGCAGTAAAAGTGACTTTGGGTCCTAAAGGGCGTAACGTCGTTTTAGATAAATCATTTGGTGCTCCAACTATCACTAAAGATGGTGTTTCAGTTGCTCGCGAAATCGAATTAGAAGATAAATTCGAAAATATGGGTGCACAAATGGTTAAAGAAGTGGCATCGAAAGCTAATGATGCTGCTGGTGATGGTACAACAACGGCAACTGTACTTGCTCAAGCTATTGTTAACGAAGGCTTAAAAGCAGTGGCTGCAGGAATGAATCCAATGGATTTAAAACGTGGTATCGATAAAGCAGTCGTTGCAGCCGTTGAAGAACTTAAAAAATTATCAGCTCCATGTGCAGATTCTAAAGCAATTGCACAAGTTGGTACTATTTCTGCTAACTCAGATGAAACTGTGGGTACTTTAATTGCGCAAGCAATGGAAAAAGTAGGTAAAGAAGGTGTTATTACTGTTGAAGACGGCACAGGTTTACAAGACGAACTTGATGTGGTTGAAGGTATGCAGTTTGATCGTGGTTATTTATCACCTTATTTCATCAATAAACCAGAAACAGCAACGGTTGAATTAGATAGTCCATATATCTTATTAGTTGATAAAAAAATCTCTAATATCCGTGAATTATTACCGGTATTAGAAGCGGTTGCAAAAGCGGGTAAATCGCTATTAATTATTGCTGAAGATGTTGAAGGTGAAGCATTAGCAACATTAGTTGTGAATACTATGCGTGGTATTGTTAAAGTTGCAGCAGTAAAAGCACCTGGCTTTGGTGACCGTCGTAAAGCAATGTTGCAAGATATCGCTATTTTAACAGCTGGTACTGTTATTTCAGAAGAAATCGGTTTAGAGCTTGAAAAAGCAACTTTAGAAGATTTAGGTCAAGCTAAACGTGTTGTTATCAATAAAGACAATACCACTATCATCGATGGTGTGGGTGAAGAGTCTTTAATTAATGCTCGTGTTGAACAAATTCGTAAACAAATTGAAGAATCAACTTCTGATTACGATAAAGAAAAACTTCAAGAACGTGTGGCTAAATTAGCTGGCGGTGTTGCAGTAATTAAAGTTGGTGCAGCAACTGAAGTTGAAATGAAAGAGAAAAAAGCACGTGTAGAAGATGCATTACATGCAACTCGTGCTGCTGTTGAAGAAGGTGTTGTTGCCGGTGGTGGTGTAGCGTTAGTTCGTGCTGCTTCAGCGATTGCTGAGCTAAAAGGTGCGAATGAAGATCAAAACGTAGGTATCAAAGTTGCACTTCGTGCAATGGAAGCACCATTACGCCAAATCGTCACTAACTGTGGTGAAGAAGCATCTGTTGTTGTTAACGCAGTTAAAGGTGGTAAAGGTAACTATGGTTACAATGCTTCAACTGAAGAGTATGGTGATATGATTGCAATGGGTATTTTAGATCCAACTAAAGTAACGCGTAGTGCATTACAATATGCTGCATCTGTCGCTGGTCTTATGATCACAACTGAATGTATGGTTACTGATTTACCTAAAGATGATAAAGCTGATTTAGGTGCTGCTGGAGGTATGGGCGGCATGGGTGGTATGGGCGGAATGATGTAATTCTATCCTTACACACAAGATAATAATTTTAAAAACTATCCGTTTACGCGGATAGTTTTTTTATATTTACAAATCAATCTCTTTTTCACCTTTTCATTCTCTTTTTATCAAAAAAACTTTTTACAAGTTTGAATAAATTAACAAATTGAAATTGAATGTATGTTGGAATGTGAAAAAAAAGTATTGAATTTTGCGAACTTAATTTGAAAGATGCTGATAAAGTGTTATTACGCCAATCGCAATTAACACCAATCCGCCTAAAATCTCAGCTTGTTTCCCGATAAAACAACCAATTTTTTTTCCTAATAATAAACCTATAGTCACCATGACACAGGTTGCTAATCCAATCATGCTTGCTGCGATATAAATATTAACGCTAGCTAATGCTAAACTAATTCCGACAGCAAAAGCATCCAGACTAGTCGAAATAGCGGTAAAAATTAAGATAAGAAAAGATTTTTTAGAAGAAGCTATTTCTTTTTCTGAAAAATCCTCATCTTCTTCTTTAAAACTATTGTAAATCATACTAACGCCTAAAAATAGCATGACAGTAAATACTACCCAATGATCCCAACGTTCTATATATTGCAGTGTCAACATGCCTATGAGCCAACCTAGCAATGGTGTAATTGCTTCAACGATACCAAATAAAATACCCACTTTTAAGGCGCCGATAAAGGGGGTAGATTGAAATGAAACTCCACGGCAAACAGCAACCGCAAAGGCATCAGTGGACATCGCCAAAGCTAATAATAAAAGCGCTAAAAAATTCATAACGTTAAGTCTTTATAATTAATATTATGATTTATTGTTTTACTATTGATAATAGATAGTTTGAAATTTTAATATCACCTTTTTTGTGATAAAGTTTCGCTGTTTTTAGTACACTGTCTCGCCGACTTGGATCATATTGAAAAAGCTGTTTAAACATTAGGTTAGCTGTTTTTTTATCATTATTTTGGATAGCACAATATCCATATTGTTCATAAGTATCCGCTTTCCAATTATGACGATCGTATTCTAAGCTTTTTTCAAACTCTTTTTGTGCTTCTTGATAACGCCCAAGTCCACATAAAAAAGAACCATAATGAACATGATATAAACCATTACCAGGTTCCATCATGGTAATACGCTTATAAATCATCTCCGCTTCTTTATACTCACCAACATGCTGATCAAACATTGCCATAGCTAGCATTATTTTTGGATTATTAGGTGAATATTGATTTGCTAATTTTAGATTATAATGTGCAGCTTTGACATTTTCTTCTGATTCAGATGCCTTAGCAAGATAGCCTAATCCTAAGCGCATTCTAGCTAAAGCTGCGGTTTCAGGATCGAACTCTTCATTATTATTCATTTGACAGCCTGTTAGCATAGATAATGCCAAAAAGCCTAACAATATTATTAATTTTTTCATCATTTTCCTTATTTCCTTAAGTAATATTATATTGTCTGTTGGACAAGATTCTGTTTTTTATATAATGTACGTTTGGTTCGATCAACGACTTCACCCGCTAATTGGCCACAAGCCGCATCAATATCATCCCCTCGTGTTTTTCTGACAATTACTGTAAACCCATAACCCATTAACGTTTTCATGAAACGGTCTATACGAGTATTCGAACATCTTGAATAAGGTGCACCAGGAAAAGGATTCCATGGGATTAAATTAATTTTACTAGGAACATTTTTTAAATATTTAGCAAGTTCGTGAGCATGTTCAACACTATCATTGATTTGGTTAAGTAATACATATTCTATTGTTACTTTACCATGATTAGCATTAGAGGTTGATAGATAACGTAAAATAGAGTCCCGTAACATCGCCATATTATATTTTTGATTTATTGGCATAATTTCACTACGAATATTATCATTTGGTGCATGTAGTGATATTGCTAGTGCAACATCGATCATGCCGGCCAATTTATCTAAAGCAGGAACAACCCCAGAAGTTGAAAGCGTTACACGTCGTTTTGATAAACCATAACCAAAATCATCTAACATTATTTCCATTGCTGGTGCAACGTTTGATAAATTAAGTAATGGTTCGCCCATTCCCATCATAACTACATTAGTAATTGGTCTATCTGCTAACTTTCCAGTCACACCAATGGCATTCGAGGCACGCCATACTTGACCTATAATTTCTGATACGGATAAATTACGGTTAAAACCTTGTTGAGCGGTTGAACAAAACTTGCACTCTAAAGCGCAACCAACTTGCGATGAAACACATAACGTTGCGCGATCTCGTTCAGGAATATAAACGGATTCAATCATCTGATTATTCCCTACATCAAGCGCCCATTTAATAGTCCCATCAGCTGAACGTTGTTCTAGAGCAATAACTGGAGCTTTAATTTCAGCAATCGTCTTTAAATGTTCACGCAATTTTTTATTGATATCGGTCATCTGATCAAAATCGTCGATTCCAAAATGATAAATCCATTTCATGACTTGATCAGCTCTAAAGGGCTTCTCTCCCAATGAAATAAAAAACTCTCTTAATTGTTGACGAGTTAAATCAAGTAAATTTATTTTTTCACTTTTGAGATTACTTGTATTAAGATTAATTGTATCTGAAGAATTAACAGACGTATTTGGTGTAGCAGGTGTTAACATATGGCCTCGTTTTTACACATTATGGCTGTTTAAAATATAAGGGAAGAATTATACTGGTTTTCCTTTTATCTGGCTAATAGAATATTAGTGATATCAACAATGAAAAAAAAATTAGTAAAATACGTCAAGATTTCCTATTTAATCCAAACATTAACTTTACTTTTATATTCAAATTTTACTATGGCACAACCAATACCTTTAAATAAATTAATTGGACAGTTTGATGAAAAAATAGATAGTAATTTTGTTGCATTAGATTCAACAATATTACCTGTCAATAAAAAGGGCATGTATCTTCAAAAAGAGCCAACGCAGCAACTGATTAAAGCCTATCAAGCCTTTAAAAAAGAGCATCCTGATATTCCGTTTATTATTGTTAGTGCAACACGTAATTATACCTACCAAAACTCGATTTGGCAGCGTAAGTGGGGTAATTTGTCAGATAAGCTTAATGATCCTCAACAGATTGCCGACGAGATTTTAAAATATTCATCAATGCCGGGTACTTCTCGTCATCATTGGGGAACAGATATCGATATTACCAGTGTTTCATCTGAATACTTTCAAAATGATAAAAAAGGTATCATTTTATATAAATGGCTTCAGGACAATTTACCTAAATATGGCTTTTGCCAAGCGTTTAACGAAGGAAGACATGGAGGCTATCAGCCAGAAGAGTGGCATTGGTCATATAAGCCTATTGCTAGTCAATATATCAAACAATATAAGGCTATATTGGAAAATGAACCAAATATTATCACACAAGTGTTGAATTTTATCGGTCATGATAAAATTGATTTAGAGAGACTAATTAAAGAATATGTACTAACCGTTAATATCGAGTGTTATTAATTAAAAAGTCGCTCTTTTTAGTGTTTTCGCCAATACGGTAAGCGAATAGTGACAATCAATCCACCACCATCACGATTAGTCGCTTGAATTGTACCATTGTGCATGGTAAAGGTTTTTCTTGCGATAGCAAGACCTAGACCATATCCTTTACCTAATTGAGGCGATTGTATACGGACAAAGGGCTCGAAAATACTGGATAGTTTATTTGGATCAACGCCAGGACCACGATCTTTAACTTCAATTTGTAAGTATTTACCCACTTCTTTTAATAAAACTTCTACGACTTGACCAGCTTTAGAAAAACGAATCGCATTACGAATAATATTTTCAACAGCTCGACGGATTTGTTCAGAATTTCCTTTAACAATTGAATGGATAATAGGTGAAGAAATAAAGTGGACATTAATCGATTGGTGATTTGCTTCATAGTTTGCATCATTAATGACTACCCGAAGTAAATCTTTTAAATCAAAATATTCGTCAGTGCGATTGTTCATTTCAGCACGTGAATAATTCAAAATTTCGCCTATAAGCTGATCTAACCGTTGAGATTCCAATTCAATTCTAGCAAGGGAATTATCAATATTTTGCTTATTTTGCTGGGCTAAACCAATGGCTAATTGTAAGCGCGCAAGTGGTGTTCTTAGTTCATGCGAAACATCGTGAAGTAAAGCTTGGCGATCAGAAATTAGAATATTAAGCTGTTCAACCATCATGTCAAAATCTTTGCCCAATTCGCTAAGTTCATCTCGTCGAGGTTTTAATTTATTGAATAACCGGACAGAAAGATCGCCTTGAGATACCCGAAAAAAGCCTTGTCTTAGTAGCTTCATTGGTCTGGTTAGATTCCAAGCTAAGAAAAGACTAAATACTAATCCGACACAAATACCCATTAATAAAATTGGCATTGGCATATTAAACAGGGCTTTTTTGACTTGATCGTCTTTATCTTTATCTTCCCTAAACGACACCGCATAAAGAGTACCATCAGGTGCAACCGCAGTACGTTGGTAAATATAATTTGGTGGTTCTAATTCATCAGTAATGATATTAACCTGATCATTTTGAGGCGAGATTAGTTTTATTGATAACAAAACTCGCTCACGTTCAGGTAGATGAGCAACAAAATTGAGGGTTTCGTTCTCACCTGCTACATGTAATAATTGGGCAATCATGTCGACTTTTGTCGGCATATGGTTGAGAAATCGTTGGTTTTTATTTTCTATATAATAAGAAAATGCAATCCAGGTTAACTGGAAAGTAAGATAGAAAATCACCCAAAATATAATGAGTATTTTCCAAAATAATCGACGATTCATCTTAAGCCTATTATGATATTAACGAATACGATAACCAACCGCTCTGATGGTTTCGATAGTTACCACATTTTGTGCGACTTGATGTAATTTCTGACGAATATTACTGATATGCACATCGACACTGCGGTCATAAAGCTCACGTGCACGGCCAAGTCCTATTTCGGACAATTCTTCTTTTGTGACAACCCGTTCACTATGTTTTACAAGTAAAACAAGTAAATTAAACTCAGTAGAAGTTAAATCAATAACTTGACCATTCCAAGTACATAACCGTTGCGGTAAATCTAATACTAAACCATTAAAATGGTATTTTTTGTCGTCTACGGTTTCAACTGAACGTTCATCAAAGCGACGCAAAACAGCACGCAATCTCGCTAATAATTCGCGTGGATAACAAGGTTTAGGAATATAATCATCAGCACCGAGTTCTAAGCCTAAAACGCGATCGATATTGTCACCTTTTGCCGTTAGCATAATAACTGGCATATTACATTGTTGACGGATACTTTTTAGAACATCAATACCATTAATATCGGGTAACATCACATCAAGGATAGCTGCTCGATATTTGCCTGATAGTGCCTCTTCGATACCATCTTTACCTAAATAAACGCTTTTGATATTAAACCCTTCGTTGGTTAAATATTCACTAAGCATTTGTGATAATTCAACATCATCATCAATTAATAAAATATTTATCATAATCGCCATTATTATTTAATTATAGGTAGTTACATTATTACAATAATAAAAAAAATGTCAGGTAACTTTACTAAAATATTACATATTTTGAACAATTACTGGCTGTTTAATTTACTACCTGGTTGATAACAAAAACTTTAGTTTAACTATAGCTTTAATTAAAATTTAAACGAAAATGAATAATGTTCTATTTTAATTAATTTATTTGCTATAAAATTGCACTATTATATAGAGATTGTGTAATATCATCATTCAAATATGACTTAAGATATAATAAAATAATAATAAAGAATTTGTTAAATTTTCACCTAATAATTTTACGATTAATCAATGGATAAGTTTGGACAACAATTGCAATGGCAGGCATTAATTGAACTAATAAAGCATGAAGTTTTACCAGCACTTGGTTGTACAGAACCTATTTCTCTGGCATTTGCTTCAGCTGTAGCAACTCAGTATATAGACAAAAGCAAAATAAAAAAAATAGAGGCTTATGTTTCCCCTAATTTGATGAAGAATGGAATGGGTGTCACTGTTCCCGGTACTGGTATGGTTGGCTTACCTATTGCTGCTGCGATTGGGGCTATCGGTGGTGACGCTGATGCTGGTTTGGAAGTATTAAAAAAAATTACTTCACAGCAACTTATACAAGCAAAAAAAATGCTTACCGATAATAAAGTTAGTGTCCATATAGCTGAAAATCACAAAGCTATCTACTCCGAAGCTAATATCTACACTGAAACAGATCATGTTAGAGTTTGTGTTGAAAATTCACATACCAATTTAGTTTTAATCGAAAAAAATAGTGAAATAATTTATCAATCTGATTCGGATTGTGCCGATCAATTAAATCAAAATCCAATAATAAAACAAATGTCGGTAAAATCTATTTATGAATTTGCTACCTATGCAAATTTTGATGATATAAAATTTATTTTACAGGCTGCTAAATTAAACAATGCTTTATCTGAAGAAGGGTTAAAACGAGAATACGGATTAAGTATTGCGGCTACATTACATGAACATACAAAAAATGGATTAATGGCGGATGATTTACTGTCTAAAGTGATTATTCGCACCACAGCAGCATCTGATGCTCGAATGGGCGGAGCTACATTGCCGGCAATGAGTAATTCAGGTTCTGGTAATCAAGGTATTACGGCAACCATGCCTGTTGTTGTTGTGGCTGAACATTTAAAAGCCTCTCAAGAGCAATTAGCCAGAGCGCTTATTTTATCGCACACCATAGCAATCTATATCCATAGTAAATATCCGCCATTATCTGCGCTTTGTGCCGCTTCAACTGCTGCTATGGGCTCAGCAGCAGGAATGGCATGGTTGTTAGGCAAAAGAGAGTATGAACCGGTAGATATGGCTATTTGTAGTATGATTGGGGATTTATCTGGTATTATTTGTGATGGTGCATCTAATAGTTGCGCTATGAAAGTTTCAACATCCGTATCTTCAGCTTTCAAAGCCGTTCTCATGGCTTTAAATCGTATTCGGGTCACCGGTAAAGAAGGGATTGTGTGTGATAGCGTTGAAACGTCAATTAATAATTTAGGGGCAATTGTCAGTAACAGCATGAAAGCCACTGATACACAGATTATTCATATCATGTCGCATAAAGTTTAAATATACTAGGGAGTTAAACTACAAGGCGGTTTTTATATAACCAATTGAAGAGTTTTTTTAAAAATATACTGGACAATATTATTTTTTATGCGTAATATTTCGTCCTACTTCAGCGGTGGCTATAGCTCAGTTGGTAGAGCCCTGGATTGTGATTCCAGTTGTCGTGGGTTCGAGTCCCATTAGCCACCCCATTTATGCAATGCATAATAAATCTGACGGCGAGTAGCGCAGCTTGGTAGCGCAACTGGTTTGGGACCAGTGGGTCGGAGGTTCGAATCCTCTCTCGCCGACCAATTTGAACAAAAAGCCTGCTCTTATGAGCGGGCTTTTTTGTTATCTAGGTTTTGATGAGAAGAGAATCGAGAATAATCGCTTACACTTTATCTGATAAAACATAACTCACACCAAGTTCAACAAATTTATAAATATTATTTTCGTCCATAATTTTAATAGATTGAGGTGGAAGCGATTCCACTTTAATCATAGATAAGCTTGCACCTATCTTGTCTAAATTATCTGTAATTATTCTATTTTAATTACTTCACCTATTAGTTAATTCACACTAAATCGTTATTGTCCTGATTTTATGTAGTTAATAATAAATATTGTGATCTCGGCTACACTTTTGGTACTTAAAATTGACGGCATGTATTTTTTTAGATAATTTTTAATCAGTAATTGGTTGTTAAAGATATATCTATTGGATAAAAAAGCCCAAATATGGAGCGTGATCTTTGGAATACCGTGATATTGCAGTCAAAACTGAAGTCGAAGAACAAATTAGAGCAAATCCTAAAATAATCAGTCAAATAAAGACAGAAAGAGGGCTTGCCGAATATTTTGGGGTAAGTCGAACGACAGTTAGAAGAGCATTAAGTGATTTAATGATGGAAGGTGATGTTTTTCAGGAAGATCACCATCTCCCTAATCATACTGTCTTTGAAATGAATATGCTAAAAATGTCTTCGTTTACTGAAGAGTGCCAAAAAGAAGATGATGTTCACATCAAAATTAAAGTACTCTCTAATGATATCATTCCAATGCCTACCGAATTAAACACCTTTTTTAAATCAAATCAGCGATTAATCAGAATAGTAAGACAACGTTTATTGAATAAAACTCCGTTATCTTATGAAATAAGTTATCTTCCTTCGAAAAAATTTAAAGATTTAGTTAAACAAGATTTAAATGATATTTCGCTTTATGAATATTTAAAAACACATTTTCATGTTATACCCAGTCATGGTCGAGAAGAGATCGCATACGAAGTCGCTCTCAACGATAAAGCCAAATATTTAGCAATTACTGAAGGCACACCTATCTATAAAGTATCAAGTTACAGTTATGATCATGACTTTGAACCGTTTGAACACACCGACCAGTACTTAATTGGTAATCGATTTAAATATCACTTATCTGCAAAAAATATCTTTAATTATCAGGAAGAATACAAATGAAGTTATTTGAAAAATTAGCACTCCAATTAATGGAGCAGATAAGTACAGGACAATATAGTGTGGGTGCAGAGTTACCGCCAGAAGGTCAGTTGCAAAAAGATTATGAAGTCAGTCGAACCACAGTCCGTAAAGCGATTGATCGTTTAGTTGAAAAAAATATGGTGGTCAGAAAGAAAGGGGTTGGATTATTTGTCGCTCCTACACTTTCAACCCAAACGATTTTAGAAATGACAGGCATAATTAAACCTCAAGCTTATTCAAATCATAAAAAGCAGATCAAAGAAGCCTATCTCAGGCAAGCAGGTTGTTATTACAGCCAATTATTAAAAATAAAATCAACGGAACTTATCTACTTTATTGGTTTTTTGGAGATAGCAACAAATAGCGTAACGAAAACCATTTTTTTGCTACCGTTAACTAATTTTCCAGACTTTCAGCTTTCCATTATCAAGGTACTATCAGCACTTGAAATCATTAATTCGGGAAAGAAAAAAGTCGATAAATTAGAGCAAGATTTGCAATTGATGGTAGCCAATGCTGAACTTTCCAAACAATTACGTATCAATATTAACGCCCCATTTTTTAAAATTACTAATCACTATTTTGATATTAATAACGAACCGATTGCGCTTGAGTACAAGTTTGCTAGTAATACTAAATATGTGGTCGATTTCACCTAGGAGGTATATCAATGATTAAATTATTACGTGTAGATCACCGTTTATTACATGGTCAGGTAGTTGTTTCATGGTTTGAAAATGTTGGTGCAAACACTATTTTAGTGGCTAATGATGTCGTGGCTAATGACGAATTACGTAAATCTGCTATTCGTTTAGCTAAACCAGAAAATGCAAAATTAGTGATGAAGTCAATTGATGACAGTATTGAGGCGATCAATTCAGGCGTAACAGATAAATATCAAATGTTAATTGTCGTTGAATCCGTTGCAGATGCTGAAAAACTCATTCGAGCTACGCAAGGTAAAGTCAGTAGCCTAAATTTAGGTGGTACTAAACCTCGAGAAGGGACAAAAAATTACTCTAAAACAATTAATTTAACTGATACTGAGGCGGATTTATTAACAGGATTACAACAAGACGGCATTGAGATCTATATTCAACAAGTCCCAAGCGAATCAAAGCAAAAATTTGAAAAATAGTTAAGAGGGACAAAAATATGAGTATCGAATTAACAGCTGTTGTTTTAGCTTTGATTGCGATGTTAGCCAATGGTGAATACTTATTAGGTTCATCAATGTTATCCAGACCACTTGTTACTTGTACTTTAGCTGGTTTAGTCATGGGCGACATCACACAAGGTATTGTTATTGGTGCTACATTAGAACTCGCATTTGTAGGTTCGTTTTCTATTGGCGCTTCTATTCCACCCGAAATTATATCAGGCAGTATATTGGGTACCGCGTTCGCCATTGGGGCAGGTAAAAGTACCGAAATTGCTTTGGCGTTAGGTATTCCTATTGCTTCTTTAGTTTTATTGGTTAAAAACTTATGTTTTCTTTTTATTCTTCCTTACTTTGTTCATAAAGCGGATAAATACGCCAGTGAAGGCAATGGTAAAGGTATGGATCGAATGAATTTATTAGGTGGATTCTTTTCAATCAATCTGCCAATCGGTTTAGTCGTAGGACTTTCTTATCTATTTGGCAGTTCTGCGGTGAATGGTCTATTGGAAATGATACCTAAATTTATTATTGAAGGACTAGGTATTGCAACTGGTTTATTGCCGGCATTTGGATTTGCAATGTTAATGAAAATCATGATTAAAAAGACCAATGCTACCTTCTTTATTTTTGGTTTTGCACTTGCCGTTTATATGAAAGTACCCGTTACCGGGGTGGCAATCTTTGGGGGATGTCTTGCGCTCATTTTAACGGGTTATTCGGCATTTAATGGCAAAAAGATGATTACAGAAGAAAGTGGGCAAAAACTCAGTACCACTATGGGAAATGCGGTAGTTGCACAGGAGATCGATTATGAAAATGAAGAGTTCTAAACTAATAACCAATAAGGAGTTATCCAGAACGTTTTGGCGTTCATTTACCGCTGAATGGTCATGGAATTATGAACGACAAATGAACTTAGGCTATTCCTATGCGATGAGACCAGCTTTAGATAAGATTTACAGTCATAATAAAATCGAACTCACTGATGCCTATCAACGACATTTAGAATTTTATAACGTCACACCATGGTTAATCACCTTTCCACTAGGTATTTGTATTGCCATGGAAGAACAAAATGCCACCGATAGTGATTTTGATAAAAGCGCTATCAACGATGTCAAAATTGCACTAATGGGACCTTTAAGTGGTCTGGGGGATTCGTTCTTTTGGGGAACATTACGCGTTATTGCAACAGGTATTGGTACCTCTTTAGCACTGGAAGGTAATATTCTAGGTCCACTTCTTTTTTTACTTATCTTTAACGTACCTGCCATTTTAGCCCGTTATTTTGGTTTACTTATAGGCTATAACATTGGCGCATCTTTTATTGAAAAGGTTCAAAAGACAGGTTTAATGGATAAGTTATCCTATGGGGCATCAGTGTTAGGGCTATGTGTGGTTGGCGCCATGGTTGCTACTATGGTGACATTAAATATGCCGTTAAAAATTGGGTCTGGCGATGATTCAGCCTCACTACAAGATATCTTTAACGGAATTGTACCGCAAATTTTGCCTTTGATGTTTACGTTATTCATCTTTATGTTAGTCAAAAAAGGGATCAAAGCGCATTGGATACTTCTACTTATTGCCGCAATCGGGATTTTAGGGGCATGGAGTGGATTATTGGGATAATTAGGAAATAAAAATGAAAAGTATCGCAGACTATGTCGCCTTAGAGCCAGAATTTTATCAAAGCATATTAGATCATTATCAATCGTTATTTGCTGATCAGATAGATTTAAATACTGAAAAGTCACTTCAATCGATTGTCATTTTTGCTACAGGATCGAGTGCCAACGCCGCTTATGGTGCCAGACCATTGATGAGTAAAATATTAAAACTCCCTGTTTATATTGAAGATCCTTCCATGGCAGCAAACTACTTACACTATAATGACGCTAATACGCTCTATTTTGCCATATCACAAGGTGGGGAAAGCTATTCCACCATTCATTTGGTTGAACAATTTATTAAAAAAAATCTAACTATTTATACCCTCACTAGTAATTCTAACAGTCCGATATATAACATCAGCAATCATGTTTTATCAATGGGGATGCCAGTTGAAGAAATGCCCTATGTCAGTGCTGGCTATAGTGTCATTATTCTTGATTTAATGCTGATTGCGTTAATTATTGGTCAAAAAACAGGGTGTTTGGATAAGCAACAATTTGAAAGTTATCTTAAACAAATACAGTATGTTACGATATCATTGCCACAAGTTATCCTACAATCACAATCATGGGTAAATCATCATCTCAGACAATTTAATCACGCTAAACGAGTGATTTTTATTGGCTATGGGGCAACTTATGGTGTCGCCCGTGAAGGAGAAACTAAATTCACCGAAACGGTTCGTAACACGGCGTTTGGAAAAGAGTTGGAAGAGTACATGCATGGCCCTTATCTTGGCTTACATCCTGATGATTACATCATATTTATTGAACCAAAAGGGTTATTAGAAGCAAGAGCCGTAGCATTAAAAACCTTTTTGAATCGCTATGTAAAACAGGTAATAACCCTATATGCACAGCACTCGCATTCTATTACTGAGCACGATCTAAACTTTGATATCCATTGTGATGAATTATTAACATCATTATTTATGACTATTCCTATTCATCTACTCAGTTACCAGCTATCCCAGTTAAAGGGTCATAATCTAGAAAAATCAACATATCAAGAATTTGATGAAATCACTAAATCCAAAATTAAGAGGGTCACCGTATGAGAAAATTTGACGAACAAAAAGAGCTTAACAGTATGAATGGCGCATTAAAATTACGTCCGTTTATTAATCAGTTTATTGATCAGATTCATGAACGAGGTTATCGTAATATCTGTTGGTTAGGCATTGGTGGCACTTATGCTTCATCAATGCAAGCCGTCGTTCATATGAAAGAAAAATCTGCACTAGAAACTTTTGTGCAACATGCTGCGGAATATTTGGTAACTGGCAATAAGCGAATAACCAAAGATTCTTTAATAATCATCTCCTCCGTGACTGGCTCAACACAAGAAGTCGTTGAGGCTATCGATAAAATTCAAAAAGAAGTCGGCTCAACGGTATTAGCCTTTTTAGATAATGCTGATTCACCATTAGGCAAAATGGTAGATCACGTTATTTCTTATCCGATGAATGAACAGTTAAAATTCTTTATGACCGCAGACAGACTGATGTATTTAGCCGGTGAATTTCCAGACTATGATGAATTTTATCAACAAATGGATCAGCACTTTGCCAAAAACATTGTTGCTGTTGCCAAAAAAGCCGATGCCTTTGGACAAGAAGTTGCGCAAAAACATCACGATGATGCCATGCATTACTTTGTTGGAGCAGGTAATCAATGGGGAGCAACCTATTCACATGCTATGTGTTACTGGGAAGAACAGCATTGGTTACGTTCAAAATCAATCGAATCTGCTGAATTTTTTCATGGAACATTAGAAATTATAGACAGGGATACGGCTGTTACTGTCTACGTTGGTGAAGATAGTCAGCGCTCACTTAGTGAAAGAGTAGCTAAATTTTTACCGCAAATCTGCGCTAATTACACCATAATTGATACTAAAGATTATGAATTGCCAGGTATTTCGGAAAAATATCGGGGGCACTTATCTCCATTTGTTTTTCGTGCTATTAATAACCGAATTGATGCTTATGTCGAACACCTCAATCGTCATCCAATGTCAATCCGTCGTTATTATCGTTGCTTAGATTACTAAAAGGAGTCGTGCATGATTGCAGTATTAGTAAGTACTCACGGCACAATGGCTAACAGTTTAATTGAAACGGCTGAAATGATATGCGGTAAGCAAACTCAATGTGAAGCCGTTCCTTTTTTAATGGGACAATCGCTAGATGATTTTCAACAGCAAATTGAACAAAAGTTAGCAATGTTAACTAAATCGGGATCAGCCATTTTATGCTTAGTTGATTTAAAGGGCGGTACGCCTTTTAATACTCTTGTTAAGCTGATCCCAAATTACCCGACGATGGAAATTATCACTGGCGTTAATATTCCAATGCTATTAACCACATTTATGCTCAGATCGGATATAAATAATTTGAATGAGTTAATACCAGAAACAATTGAGGTAGCTATGAATGGCATTGAACGCTATAACATTACCTCATTAACCAACAACACGTATCAAAATGAGGAGTTTTAAAGATTTTTTGATTTTCTTTAATTTTTTGAATTAGGCAGATTTTTTATATCAATAAAAAATTTGCCTTTTACCATTGAATAAATATATAATTTATAGCTACTTTTGATTATAAAAATAAGGTATAATCAAATTACTTATTTATGCCCTCCTTTACTCTGTATTTCATCCTCTTCACTAACTGATAGTAATTCAACTAAGAATGGATGATAAACTATTTCAGTTTATTAATTATAAAATAATTGTAGACAAACCAAACGTTTTTACAGTACCATAATCATTCGTTAAGAAATTGTAACAATTGTTAATATAATATAAGTATTGTGATGAATTCGTTATTAAAGGTTTATTTACCCGTCTCAGTTTTACTCTGTTCTGTCTCACCGTTTCTGTTTGCTGCTCAACCGCCTGAAGGGTTAAAGATCCTCAGTGATAATCAGCTTATTCGTCAGCAAGAGCATGATAAAGCCTTGCAGGAAACATTAACGCCTGCCTCGCCAGATATTCGCTTATTACCACCGATTGATAGCTTA
>NZ_JBNRJF010000016.1:0-40914 GCF_050589305.1 Gilliamella sp. G0441
TCCCACAATAAATATACGCAATTTGACGTTTCAAAAAACGGTGTCATTTTGAATAACTCCCCAAACGGCAGTAAAACGCAATTAGCGGGTAATATTAATGGTAATGCATCATTGCAAAATAGCGCCAAAGTTATATTGAACGAAGTGAATTCACAAAATATCAGCCAATTAAATGGTTATATCGAAGTGGCGGGTCAAAAAGCTCAAGTTGTCATCGCCAATCCGGCAGGCATAACCTGTAATGGTTGTGGTTTTATTAATGCAGACCGGGCAACCTTAACGACGGGTAAACCGATAATAGAAGATGGAAAATTGATGGGTTATCAAGTAGAAAGGGGGAAGATAGCCATTACAGGGGAAGGGTTAAAAAATTCAGGGCAGGATTATACCGATTTAATCGCACGCAGTGTCAGTGTTAATGCTGAGTTATGGGCGAATAAAGAAATTAATATTGTGACAGGTAAAGCGAAGGTGAGTGCGGACCTGACAAAGATTGAAAAAGTCGCCTCAGCCACCAATACCGAACAGCCTGAATTTGCAGTGGATGTTTCAGCATTAGGCGGAATGTATGCAGGAAAAATTAAGATGGTGGGCACCGAAGCAGGGGTAGGTGTTCGTAACAATGGGACACTTATGGCAAGTGCGGGAACGTTGAATATCTCGGCGGATGGTAAAATTTTAAATAATGTGGGGGGTAATCTTAAGGCAACACAAGATATCTCACTAAACAGTCAACATATAGAAAATCATGGCACGATTGCCAGTCAAAAAAGTGTCAGCTTAACGGGAAAAACAGACGTAAAAAATTATGGCACAATAGAAGCAAAAGAAGACATCCAACTTAAAGCTAAAGCATTGGTAGCCAATGAAAATAGATTATCAGCAGGAAAAAATCTTAGTGCAGAAAGTGATGAATTTCTGAGTACCTGGACAGGGAATGTGAACGCTAAAAATATTACATTAAATGCAATGCACACCAAAAATGTGGGCAAAATGAATGCGGTTGAAAAGGTGGAAATTAAAGCATCATATGCCGAAAATGCGGGTGACTTATCATCAGGAGAAAGCGTTACTGTATCGAGTGATAAAATCAAAAATGATTGGTTTGGCGTGATTCAGTCGAAAAATATTACTTTAGAAGGGAAAAATTTTGAGAATTATAGTGAAGTGAATGCCAAGGATAAATTAAGCATTATTGCTGATGTTCTGAACGTAAATAAACTGATATCTGAAAATGAAATATCGGTCGAAAATGAAAATAATATTATCAATAAGGATACAGGCTTAATTCAAGCTGGAGAAGTTGTTTCATTATCTGGAATAAATATAGTTAATGAAGGTAATATTAAAAGTTCATTTGTAGGTTTAGGTGCCGGACATGTTGGAACCGTGGTTAATACTTGGCGTGGAAAAATAGAAGCCGATCAATTTGTTTCCATAATAACAGATCAATTTGATAATTGGGGATTAGTAAGTAGTGAAGATGGGCGTATTGTATCGTATGGGAAAATGTATAACCAAGGTCAAATAGCGATAAAATCAAAGTTACATTTTCAACATAGTGAATTTAAAAATGATTGGAACGGTAAACTATCTTTCAACTATGCTATGATTGAGCCTAGTTCTGGGGATTTGGATAATGATATTATTAACTATGGTCTAATAGAGGCTGATACGATGAATTTGTATTATGCTAATGTTTTTAATTATGGAAAAATTTTAGCGACTAATTTAAATTTAGGTGGCAATCTTTTTGTAAATAGTTGGCAAGGTCTAATAAAGGCTAATGAAATATATACTGAGTTTGAAAATTTTAGAAATTACAATGAAATCACTGCTGCTAACAATTTAACTATTGCTGGTAAAGATGGCTATAACCAAGGAAAAATTCTCTCATCAGGAGAATTAGATATAATCAGTAACAACTTTAAAAATGACTGGCAGGGAGAAATCAGTGCCAACACGATTAAAATAGCAGGACAAAAAAATGAAGAAGGAATAATTGAAGGACGATTTGATAATCGAAAAACCATTCATGCTAATGATACATTGATGATAGACACAATTGAATTTTACAATAATGGAGAGTTATTTGCCCAAAATAAGATAGATGTTGTCAGTCAAAATTTTAAAAATGATTGGTTTGGCGTTATCGATACCAAACACCTAGTTTTTAAAGTTAAAAATGGGGTTGAAAATTATGGAAAAATCAAAGCAGATGAATTATTAGAAATAAGTGATTAATATTCATCAAAGATTAACGACTATAAACAGTAACAAATAAAAGTTTATATCGTTAAAATTATCTTTCTGGTTTATCGGTTATGATTCAATAATGGGTAAACCAGAATTAAGTTCTTATAAATTGAATAACTTATTAAATTGCATTCCGTATTAATAGATTAAAAATTTTATCGATCAATTATATTCATTAAATTTTAACGCAGCAAAGTCGGCACTATTTTTGATTAATGGATGAAAGTAAAGCTATCTAATATTCCCTGTTTAAAATATAATTAATTTAATAGTTAAAGTACCAAAAATACCAAAATTGACAAAAATATTAATAAATTCTTTGACTAAATATAACACTAAATTTTATTATACAAATATTAAGTTATCTAAACAATATAAAAAGATTTATTCTTGTTGCTAACTTAATGATAGTCTCTAATCATTATGCAAGCAATTTGTAGTAATTGTCCCAAACGTGTAAACCATATCGCAGTCGTTTTAGTTATATTAATTTCAAACTTTTTTGTGTTGTCTGATGTTGAAGTGATTTTAGAAAGTTTGTTGTACATTATTTAATGTTTAACCTTAGTATGATTGATTACGGCTATTAAGAAATAGATGAAAGGTGAAATAATTCTATGAATAAAGATTTTTATCGTATTATTTTCAATCGGGTTCGAGGGTTGTTCATTGTTGTATCTGATATTGCTCAATCAAATCAAGTTGTGGTTAGCAAACATCTGCAAGCAAAGAGCATTCACGTCAAGGATGATTCAATCAAAACTACTCAATCTTATGTATTAAAGCCGTTAGTTTTTTTATCCTACGTAGCATTAGGGCTTGTCAGTATGATTGGCATCAGTTACGCAAATAATATCGTTGTCGATCAAAAAGCCAATCAAGCTCACCAACCAACAATTCAAGGTTTACCAAACGGCGTGACACAAATCGATATTGCCGCACCATCAAAAGGGGGCGTATCCCATAATAAGTATACGCAATTTGACGTTTCAAAAAACGGTGTCATTTTGAATAACTCCCCAAACGGCAGTAAAACGCAATTAGCGGGTAATATTAATGGTAATGCATCACTGCAAAATAGTGCCAGAGTCATATTGAACGAAGTGAATTCACAAAATATCAGCCAATTAAATGGTTATATCGAGGTGGCGGGTCAAAAAGCTCAAGTTGTCATCGCCAATCCGGCAGGCATAACCTGTAATGGTTGTGGTTTTATTAATGCAGACCGGGCAACCTTAACCACCGGTAAACCGATAATGGAAGATGGAAAATTGATGGGTTATCAAGTGGAAAAGGGGCAGATAGCCATTACAGGGGAAGGGTTAAAAAATTCAGGTCAGGATTATACCGATTTAATCGCACGCAGTGTCAGTGTTAATGCTGAGTTATGGGCGAATAAAGAAATTAATATTGTGACAGGTAAAGCGAAGGTGAGTGCAGACCTGACGAAGGTTGAAAAAGTCGCCTCAGCCACCAATACCGAACAACCTGAATTTGCACTGGATGTTTCAGCATTAGGTGGAATGTATGCCGGAAAAATTAAGATGGTGGGCACCGAAACCGGCGTGGGTGTGCGTAACAATGGGACAATCATGGCAAGTGCGGGAACGTTGAATATCTCGGCGGATGGTAAAATTTTAAATAATGCTGGGGGGAAGCTCAAAGCCAAACAAGATATCTCGCTAAAAGGTAAAAGCATTGTAAATCATGGCAAAATTGCTAGTCAAAAAAATGTCAATTTAGCAGGAAAAAATATTGAAAATTATGGTGAAGTTAATGCTAAAGAGCAATTAAACATTGTTGCTAATGATGTTAATAATTTAAATAAACTCACATCTGAAAAAAATATATTAGTCCAAAGTGATAATATTATTAATAAGGAAACAGGTTCGATAGAAGCTAAAGAAAATATTTTTTTAAAGGGAAACGATATTATAAATGATGGTACTGTAAAGTCGAACTTGATAAGTTTAGGCGATTATGATGAATCCAAATTAGTCAATACGTGGCAAGGTAAGTTGATTGCAGGTGAGCTAATAAAAGTTTTGGGTAAGCAATTTTTTAATTATGGTTTAATTAATGGTGATTCTGCCAATATCATATTAAAAGATCTTATGAATAATCAGGGTAATATCATATTAAGGAAGGGGATAGAACTATTATCTAAGGAATTTATCAACGATAAGAATGGTAAGTTACAAAGTCAATTTCTAAAAATTGATAATAATGATAAAAACTCAAAATTCTTCAATTATGGTTCCATTAATAATGAAAATATATTTGTAAAAATTGGTAAAATTTATAACTATGGCCAAGTGTTAGTTAAAGATATGATTTTTTTAGACACTTCCATGCTTGAAAACAATAGTAAAGGGATAATAAAATCCGATAAAGTCTTTTTATTTTCTTTAAAACTCTATAATTTTAATGAAATTCTTGCTGAAGAATTGCTTCAAATTAACTCATTAGAGTTGTTGTATAACCAAGGTAAATTATATTCTAACGATACATTATCTATACTAAGTTATAATTTTAAAAATGATTCACAAGGAAAAGTTAAAGCCAATCAAATAATTTTTAATGGTGTCTTAGTGACTGATAAAAATAAATTTGAAGAGAATGAATTCGATTATCAAAGTAGCTCTACCGGCAAAAAAGATTTAAAATTTAATATTGATGATTTATACAATCAAGCAAAAGCAATGTCATTAGAAAGACTAAAAGCTAAAGGAGATAACTTCAAAAATGATTGGCAAACAGATACAAACTCAACCAAAACTGAAACAAAAGAGATAAAAACTGATAATAAAAAAGAGATAAAACCAAATGATAAAATAATAATAAATCCTAATGAAATTAAATATAATGGTCAATCATTAACTCAAAATGTGATAATGATTGATAATAAAAATTCAAACAGTGAAAAGTTGGGTATCCTAAGGTCACACCAGCTTGAATCCACTTTTGATTATGGAATGGAAAATTTGGATACGATCAAGAAGACAGATTTACACTCAGGCATTAATAATTCGCAATCTACAATTGATCATTCAGTTTCTAATCTGTTCCAGAATTTAAACAATAATACATTTATCAATGATGATCTAAATTTAAATAAAGCAAAAATGATAATATCCAACATTACTGATATGATTATTTTCTCTCTAATTAAAAGTAATAGTGTCAGTACCAAAATGGATAATCAGCCCAGTGAACTTTCTCATCCATAGAATAGTTCACTGATTATAAATCAGAACCTAATTTAGGTAGTAATAAATCACAGACTAAATTAGGTTCGATAAATTCAAGATTTTTTATACCGACCTCAAATTATTTAATGTAATTTTTTTAAATTTTTTCAGTTAAATTAGTATTAATAATTGTTATAAATTCAATTAGTAATATTAAAACCATAAAATTCTCTATTTCGTTGTAATAGTTCTTGTTTATTTATTGATCTATATGTTTCTTTATGTTTCTTAGGCAGTTATGTTTTTAATTAGCTGTATATAACTTAATGCATTAACAATTGATGAAAGGTGGAAATAAAATGAATAGAAATTTATATAGAATTATTTTTAATAAAGCTCGAAATTTATTTATTGTTGTATCCGAACTGGTTAAATCGCATCAAATGGTGGCAAGTAATAAAAATAAAGTTGAAATTATTCATCAAAAACACGACTCAATTTACCCAACAAAATCCTTCAAAATAAAGCCATTAATATTTATATCGTATATCGCATTGGGAATGGTTAGTCTGATTGACAGCAGTTATGCTAACAATATTGTCGCAGACAAATCAGCCAATCGTAATCAACGTCCTGATGTTTATCAACTTTCTAACGGAACCTATGTAAGTAATATTGCTACTCCATCGAGTAGTGGGGTTTCACATAATAAATATACTCAATTTGATGTAGCCAAAAATGGTGTCATTTTAAATAATTCCCCAGACGGTAGCAAAACGCAATTAGCGGGTTATCTTAGTGGTAATGCATTAATCAAACAAAGTGCTAAAGTCATTTTGAATGAAGTCAATTCACCTAATATTAGTCAGTTGAATGGATACATTGAAGTAGCTGGTCAAAAAGCACAAGTAATCATTGCCAATCCAGCGGGTATAACCTGTAATGGATGTGGTTTTATCAATGCTGACCGAGCAACCTTAACAACCGGTAAACCGCTAGTAAAAGACGGTAAATTGACTGGGTATCAAGTTGAACGTGGACATATTTATGTTACCGGGCAAGGCTTAAAAAATACCGGGCAAGATTATACGGATATCATTGCTCGAAGTGTAAAAATTAATGCTGAATTATGGGCTAATAAAGAAATCAATGTGATAGCAGGTCAAAATAATGTCGGTACAGATTTAAGCTTTACTGAGAATAAAAAAGATAATATTTATGAAGATAAATATAATTTTGGTATTGATGTATCTGCGTTAGGTGGTATGTATGCTGGTAAAATTACATTGAGTGCAAATGAACAAGGTGTCGGTGTACGTAATTCAGGAACATTGGGTGTAAGCGCTGGAGACCTTAACATTAATACCAAAGGTATGATTGTTAATAACCATTATATATCGGCAAAGGGTTCAATCAATGTTAATAGTTCTGCATTTGAAAATAATATGACCATCACCAGTGGAAAAAATCTTAATATAAAAAGTCATGAGGTAAACAATTTTGGTAAGATTTCCGCCGGAGAACAATTCACTGCTGATAGCTCTACTATAATAAATACCAATAACATCAAATCAAAAAACGTTCAATTAAAAGAAGTTAAACAATTTAAAAATTATGGTGTTATTGAAGCAAGTAATGATTTAAATATAAAGGCTGGAACGATACATAATGCAAATAAAATATTGGCGGAAAAGAATATTGCCATATCTAGTTCCTCATTATTCAATGATAAACAAAGTTTGATTCAATCAAATACTCAAAATATTAGTTTAGATTCTAATAATTTTGAAAATCAAGGCACGATAAAGTCATATCATCTTTATGTAAATAGTCAACATTTTATAAATCAAAGTACTGGAAATATAGAAATTGGTAAATATATCGGTTTAAAGGGTTCGACATTTGATAATTATGGTTTAGTTAAGTCTTCACTTGATTTAGAAAGTTCGGTAAATTACTTAAATAATTATGGAAAACTCTCATCCGATCGCATTAAAATCGATGCTAGTGAATTTAAAAATGCTGGAAAAGGTGAGTTATTCGCTAATGCGATATCTTTATCAAGTTCTAATTTCGAAAATCACAATTATATAAACGCGACAAAAATTCTGAATCTTACGGTGAAAGATAACTTTTATAATCAAGGCATTTTGAGCGCTAAAGAAAAGTTGAATTTTTCGACTTATAAACTTAAAAATGACTGGAATGGTACGATTGTTGCTAACGAAATATCAATTTCTTCAAGTCAAAAACTTGAAAATCATAATTTAATTGAAGGGTTAAGTAACTTAACAATTAACGCTAATGATTTATATAACCAAGGGAAACTAAATTCTTTTGGAGAAATCTTTTTTAAAGGTCTCAACTTTAAAAATGACTGGAATGGTAGGGTTAGTGCTAAAAAAATATCACTTTCAAGTGAAAAACTCGAAAATCACAACTCTATTAGTGCAATTAATGATTTAGCTATTACCGCTACTAATTTATATAACCAAGGCGATTTATCATCTGATAATTCAGTGTTGATAAGTCAAGGTTATTTCAAAAATGATTGGAATGGATTCGTTAAAGGTAAGAATATCACGATTACTGGACAAAATTTAGAAAACCATAATCAAGTTAATGCAGAAAAGTTATTAAGTATAAATTCAATAAAAGTTTATAATCAAGGAACATTAGCTTCTAAACAAACCTTAGATACAAATTCAAATTATTTAAAAAATGATTGGAAAGGGCAAATGCAAGGCTATGATATCAATATTTCAGGAGAAAAGTTTGAAAATCATAATATTGTCGATGTATACAAAACAATGTCTATAAAATCTAAGGATGTTTATAATCAAGGAAAACTTATTTCTGAACATTTTATAGATTTTACCCCAACTAAACTATTTAATGATTGGAAAGGTGAAATAATTGCTAGACAAGGAGTAAATTTTGCCGGTAAAGAACTTGAAAATCATAATTTTATTAAATCTAGTGATACAATAAATATTAACGCTGATAAAGTTTATAATCAGGGGCAAATAATTGCCAATAATAAAATGTTTTTAAAAGCGAAAAAAGTTAATAATGATTGGAACGGTAAAATTTATAGTAATACAATTCATATTAAAGTTCCTGAACTAATCAATGGTGGCTTTATTATTGGAGATATAAAACATGACGAATTTTAAGTGAATCATTGAATTGCTTATTTAACTAGAAATAACTACGATCCTAGCTTATAGATAATATAAATAGGATCGTAGTTAACTATTTATTAAATTATAAATAGTTTTAAATCTATATTCTTTTAATAATGATTAATTTAACATTAATTTTTACGCAGATAGCCTAAAACCCGAAATGAATCAATATTCCATAAACCGTCTTTATAAATTAAAGGAAGCAAGGCACGAGAGCTAGCATTAGGACCTGGGTTTTGCTGGACAATTTCAATCTCATTATCGCTGACTTTACTGATAATAGCGACATGACCATATCTACTCCATCCCATTACAATAATATCCTCAACTTGAGGTTTTGACGGTGAACCATTGTGATATTGCAGTAGATTGCGTTTGGGATTGATTTTTCCGTCGGCGATAGAATCATCAAAAAAATCTTTTGCATGACCATAACTATCTGGCATCTTATGATTAAAGCGCTCATAGTAATAACGCTTAATAAATTCGACGCATTGGTATTTCAAACCGAGATTATATCCATCCTTAGATGTATTGCGCCCACTCACATTATCTACGCTACCATTATAGTAAACTTTAACACCATTAAATTCATCGACAACAACGCCTATTTTATCTTTATCAATCAGAAAATACGCATCAATTTTTTGACCAAAAAGGTAGATACTTAATGACAAAATCAACATAATTAAAAATAGACTTTTTTTATATTTGAAAAATATTTTCATTGTTTTCTTGAAGTCGATAATTTGAATTCATCCTGATATTTTATTTGAAGTATTTTTTAATTAAAATCGCTTTTTATAAGAAAATCTAAAAAGAAGGTTAAATAATTTAATGTAAGATCTGAAAAATTTTTTCTCCATACATTGAATGGTCGAAATATAATCAATGTGGATATAGATATTTTGAAAATTATAAGATTATTTATTTAATTTACGATAAAACTGAATTATTATTGATTAAGCAAAAAAGTTAAGGAAAATCATCAAATGATAAGGCTTGTTAAGTTTATAATAAGTGGCTCGGTTCAAGGTGTGGGTTTTCGTTTTTTCACTTATCAAAAGGCTATTAAAATCGGTCTGGTTGGATATGTAAAAAATCTCGATAATGGTGATGTTGAAATAGTTGTTCAAGGTAGTAGCCATCAAATATCTTCAATGACACAATGGCTTAACCTAGGTGGACCTCGTTCAGCCAATATTGTTAAAATAAATATTTATGAATTATCGTCTAAAGAAAATTTAACTTCTTTTAATGTCAGATATTAATTTGATAAAAAATGCAGTAAAATGATATAAATATTTGGCTCTTAGAATAATTGCTTCTCTTAATCATTAACTAACTTTATTAGCGTAATTGAATTATGTTATGAACAAAAAAAATTTTATCTGTATTTTACTTCTGATCATAGTTGTTGGTGTTTACTATTATTATCAAAAGGGTGATGATAGAGTTGAACAATCGCCAGCAGATTTATCAACCATGCCCATTTATCAAAGTGATGCTATGGTTACTAATGTTTATGATTTATCAGGAGAAATTAGTTATAAAATTGAATCTGCGCATGTGAAGTATTTTGATAATTCAGACTATACCGAATTTGATTTACCAAATGTTACCCTTTATGATGAAAACCATGTCACAACATGGAAAATAAAGGCTAAGAAAGCCACTTTAACAAATGATAAACTAATTTACCTTTATCAAGATGTTCAATTAGATAATCTTGTTCCTGATGCTCAGTTACAACAAGTTAAAACAGATAATGCACTAGTAAATTTGAACACGCAGCATGTAACATCTAAAGATCCTGTATTTCTTAAAGGTATCGGATTTTATTCAACGGGAATTGGTTTAGACGGAGATTTACAGGCGAAAACGGCTGATATCCTTGAAAATATAAAAACATATTATAAAACTGAGGCAAAATAAAAAATGAGTTTCCCCAAAAAAGCTTTTTTACCATTATTTTTAATATTAACTATATCATTGAGTAGCTATGCAGAAGAATCCATCACTCAATTACCACCTGTAAAGCAAGAGCCAACACAAAATACAACGATTAACAATAAACCTATTGCTATTGATGCAGATAATCAACAAATTGATATAGAAAATAATACTGTTACTTTTAGTGGGAATGTCCATATTACGCAAGATGATTTAACCATTATTGCAGATAAAGTGGTGATTACGAATATGCAAGATTCGTCAAAACAAAAAATCACAGCTTATGGCAAACCCGTTAATTTTAAGCAAATTTTGCCTGAAAAAAACACAATTGTTACCGGTCATTCTTCACAAGTAATCTATAACGTTAAAGAAAACATGGTAACGTTGCAAGGCAATGCGAATATGTATCAACAAGATAATCATGTAAGTAGTGAAGTCATTACTTATGATGTAAAAAAACAACATATTGCAGCACATCTAAGTAAAAACGTGCGAGTTAAAAGCACTATCTTCCCAAACCAAGTTAAAGAGATAAATAAATAAAATGTCAATTTTAAAGGCGGAAAATTTAGCTAAAGTTTATAAAAAACGGCGAGTGGTTGAAGATGTCAGTTTAACGGTTAATTCGGGGGAAATCGTTGGATTATTAGGGCCTAATGGTGCAGGTAAAACGACCACGTTTTATATGGTTGTAGGAATAGTGACGTTAAATGCAGGTAAAATCTATTTAGATAATGATGATATAAGCGTTTTACCCTTACATGAACGAGCGCAAAAAGGTATTGGTTATTTACCACAAGAAGCCTCAATATTTAGAAAGTTGTCGGTTATTGATAACATCATGGCTATTTTAGAAACTCGTCAAGATATCGATAAAAACGAAAAAATCGAAAGAGCTGAAGAATTACTCGAAGAATTTCATATTACGCACATACGAGATAGCATTGGACAGTCTTTATCGGGTGGTGAAAGGCGACGTGTTGAAATTGCCAGAGCTTTAGCTGCAAATCCAAAGTTTATTTTATTAGATGAACCATTTGCAGGCGTTGATCCAATTTCTGTAATTGATATCAAAAATATAATAAAACATTTAAGAGATCGTGGTCTTGGTGTTTTAATTACCGATCACAATGTGCGTGAAACGCTAGATGTATGTGAAAGAGCATATATTGTGAATAAAGGACATTTAATCGCTGAAGGAACACCAAATAGTATTTTAAATAACGAATATGTTAAGCGTGTTTATTTAGGAAATGAATTTAAACTATGATAAAACCTAGTTTGCAGCTGAAAGTTTCTCAACAATTATCGATGACGCCACAATTACAACTTGCTATTCGATTACTTCAGTTGTCAACATTGGAACTACAACAAGAAATTCAAACCGCACTGGAAAATAATCCATTATTAGAAATTGCTGAACACTATGACGAAATTAACGTTGACGACAGTGAAGAGACTGAAGATTTAGATACCCGTGAAGCATTAGATAGCCAAGAAATACCTGATGATATACCATTAGATGCTTCTTTAGATGATCTTTATTCTGCAGGGACACCGTCTGGTACTTATTCGGATTATCGTAACGATGAATTACCTATCTATCAGGGTGAAACTCATGAAACGCTATACGATTATCTAAAATGGCAACTTGATCTTACCCCTTTTAGCGAGACTGATCGCGCCATTGCAATTTCAATCATTCAAGCCATTGATGATCGTGGTTATTTAACGGCGACAACGCAAGAACTGCTTGAAGCACAAGGTAATAATGAAATAGAGCTTGATGAAATTGAGGCTGTTTTAAAGCGGATTTGGCATTTTGACCCAATTGGCGTGGGAGCAAGAACGCTACAAGAGTGTCTGTTAATTCAAATTCAATATTTAGATGCCCCAAAATTAGTTAAACAGATAATTGATAATCATTTGGATTTATTGGCAAACCATGATTATCGGACATTGAAAAAATTACTCAATGTGAGTGAGGAACAACTTAAAGCCTCGATTGAATTTATCAAGCATTTACATCCTTATCCTGGTGACATGTTGAATACGACGCAACCTGATTATGTTGTTCCCGATGTACTAGTTAAAAAAGTGGCGGGTAAATGGCAGGTTGAATTGAATACCGATACCATACCCAACCTACGCATTAATCAACACTATGCGAAAATGGCAAAATCGGCTAATGACAGCGATGGTCAATATATTCGTGCAAATTTGCAAGAAGCGAATTGGTTTATAAAAAGTATTGAAAGTCGCAATGAAACTTTATTCAAAGTGAGTCAATTTATTGTTGAACATCAACAAGCTTTTTTTGAGCATGGAACAGAGCAGATGAAACCGCTGATTTTATCTGATGTTGCCACGGCAATTGAAATGCATGAATCCACTGTTTCGAGAGTAACATCGCAAAAATATTTGCAATGTTCGTGGGGAATATTTGAACTTAAGTTCTTTTTTTCCAGCCATGTTAATACGGAATCAGGTGGAGAAGCCTCATCTACTGCAATTCGAGCTTTAATCAAAAAATATATTTCAGCAGAAGACCGAAAAAAACCGTTAAGTGACAGCAAGCTAGTCTCAATATTTGAAGATCAAGGCATTATTATTGCACGCCGTACCGTCGCCAAATATCGAGAAGCATTATCTATTCCGCCGTCAAGCCAACGTAAACAACTTTAGTTATACCGTTAAATTTCATTCAATCATGATGTATGAGTGATAGCTTAACTGACGGGTGATGAAGCACAATCTATAAACCATTGAAAATGATCGCTAGATTGTTTAATTGAATTCACTCATCGTGATGATTTATTCTCATAATTTTTGTTCTTGTTTATGACTATCAGCATGCCACATAAAGATGATATCATCCCAACTATCATTCCACTTTTTTCATCAAACGTCATTTCCGTTGAATCATAAAAATGAAAGAATATGATTAATTGTAATATCACAACTAAACTAGACAATATGATACTCGTTAAATAACGATGGCTAGGTACGACAGAAGATGCGATTGAAACAGCAATTCCCCAGATTAACATTGCTCCCAAACCTGCTTTTAACAATATCCTATTCGGCCCATTTTGCATATGTGTTAGATTTTCAATAATATTAAAGAACATTGAAGCGCTAAAAAAACCGATTACATAGCCAATTATAAATCCAGGTAAAACACATAACCATCTTATCCAGGCAGACCAATTTCTCATAAAATAAATACCGCCATTGTCATCCAAATCTGCCCACCCTTTTTTCTTAGGTTCTAAATCGACAGATTCATTCAATTTGGCATATTTATCTAATATTGCTTCAATATATTGATAATCAGCTAAATGATCAAAACAATCTTTAGTTAATTTATAGCGATCTGATTCTTGATTCATTGTTTTTTGCATTAAGCAAATGCTGTTATTAGTATGATTATATTCAATATTATATAAAGAAAGATTTTCAATACTCTGATCATGCTTAATTATTTGAATTATTTGATTGTCAATAACAACTTTACTAATGATTGGATGCCGTTGAATGTTAATTGTATTTTGACATTCAATATTCTCATATTTTTTAAAATAGACAATGTATTTATACACTATCTTGTTTTCTTGCAACTGAGCAATCTTGTTAACCCTACTAATTCTCAACATTTCGCCTTCAATAGTCAGTTCTTTACCGATATAAAAATGTTTTTTGAAAATTTTATCTTGTTTATTCGGGGTTTGCTGGAAGTATTTTGATTGCGCAATGATGACTTTTTGTTTTAATGAGGGAAGTTCAACAATGTGTGTTTTATATCCCCCCTTTCTCTGTATAAAATAGATAGTAAAGACAATAAATGAAACAAAACCAATTAATATTATGGTGAGATCTAACCATATAGATAGGAAAATGTGTTGCATATTTTTATTCCTTATGAACAATTTATAGTAATAATTTTTTGATGTGAAAATAAGTTGCGGAAGTATATATGATATTGATCATCTAAGTGAAGTGTTATTGGGTAACTTATTTTAAAAGAAAGTGATATACCATCGCTTAAATAATAATAAGCGATGATATCTTCATTAAGATTTTATGCTAAAAAAGAAGGGATTTTATGTTCAAATGCACTGATTGCATCTTCATGTTGTAGCGTTAAACCAATATTATCTAATCCATTTAATAAACAATGGCGTTTAAATGCATCAATTTTAAAAGGATATTGCTTATCGCCTGCAATCACAACTTCGTTAACCAGATCGATAGTAAATTCGATTCCCTCATTGGCTTCAACAATTTTGAAGAGTTCATCAATGTCTTCTTCTGACAGATTCACTAACAATAGTTGATTGTTAAACGAGTTGTTATAAAAAATATCGGCAAAACTCGAACCAATAATCGTTTTAAAACCATAATCAGTTAATGCCCATGGAGCGTGTTCACGAGAAGATCCACAACCAAAGTTTTCACGAGCTAATAAAATACTCGCCCCCTTATAACGAGGTTTATTTAACACAAATTCTGGATTTGGTTGTTTACCGGCATCATCTAAAAATCGCCATTCATGAAAAGCATGTTTACCAAATCCAGTGCGAGTTACTTTTTGTAAAAACTGTTTTGGAATAATCGCATCGGTATCAACATTAGCCGCATCTAAAGGAACGACTAGTCCTGTGTGTGTTGTAAATTTTGCCATGACCGTCTCCTTAAAATGGTTTGCGAATATCTGTAAAATAGCCAGTGATTGCTGCTGCGGCTGCCATAGCAGGACTGACTAAATGCGTTCTGGCGTCTCGACCTTGTCGCCCTTCAAAATTACGATTACTGGTCGATGCACAGCGATCCCCCGGTGCTAATTTATCATCATTCATGGCTAAACACATTGAACACCCAGGTAGACGCCACTCAAAACCCGCATCGATAAAGATCTTATCTAAACCTTCGGCTTCAGCTTGTTGCTTCACAGGCCCAGAACCAGGCACCACTAAAGCTTGCACGCCGTTAGCGACTTTACGTCCTTGAGCAATTTTTGCCGCGGCACGGAGATCTTCAATTCGAGAATTAGTACAGGATCCAATAAAGACTTTATTAATCTTGATATCACTCATTTTTGTTCCTGCGGTTAATCCCATATAGGTTAATGCACGCTGAGCAGACTGTTTTTCAATGGGATCAGCAAAATCATTTGGATTTGGCACAGTGGCATCAATGGATGTGACCTGTCCGGGATTAGTTCCCCATGTGACTTGTGGGGCAATATCTTTGGCTTCAAGAGTAACAACATGATCAAAATGTGCACCGTCATCGGTTTTTAAGGTTTTCCAATAATCTACTGCTTTGTCAAAATCGTCCCCTTTTGGTGAAAATTGGCGACCTTTTAAGTATGCAAAGGTGACTTCATCCGGTGCTACCAGACCAGCCTTAGCTCCCATTTCAATTGCCATATTACATAGAGTCATACGGCCTTCCATTGATAAGGCTTTAATGGCTTCACCGCAAAACTCAACGACATGTCCTGTGCCACCAGCACTGGTTGTCTTACCGATAATGGCTAAAATAATGTCTTTAGCGGTAATGCCGTCGGCAACCTGACCTTTCACTTCAATTTTCATGGTCTTAGCACGACCTTGTTTTAAGGTTTGCGTTGCTAAAACATGTTCAACTTCTGATGTGCCGATACCAAAAGCGAGTGCGCCAAATGCGCCATGTGTTGCGGTATGTGAATCCCCACAAACTATTGTCATACCAGGTAATGTCATCCCTTGTTCTGGGCCGACAACATGGACGATACCTCGCAATGGACTGTGTAGCCCGTAAAGTGAAACGCCAAATTCTTCAGCATTTTTTGCAAGTTCGGTTAATTGAATTTGTGCCATTTCGCTACATGCATTTAAATCATTACTTTTGGTTGAGGTATTATGATCCATCGTTGCAAAGGTTTTATGGGGTTGTCTCACTTTTCGATTCATCGCCCGTAAACCATCAAAAGCTTGAGGTGAGGTCACTTCATGAACTAAGTGACGGTCGATATATAAAATAGGTGTTTCATTTGGCGCTTCATATACAACATGCGCATCATATAATTTTTGATACAATGTTTTTGGAGTTGTTGACATTGCTTTATTCCTTTATTGTTATCCTGAAGATTAACCGAATTTTTTCAACTTAAGCATAATAAATGTTGTTAGATAAAATGGCAGATAGCATCGCCCATTTCATCGGTTGAAACATACTGACCACTTCGAGCTAAATCAATTGTTCTGATGCCTTGTTCCAGCGCTCGATTAACTGCATTTTCGATTGCTTTAGCAATATCATCACGTTTTAAGCTATAACGGACTAATAATGCTAAAGAAAGTATTTGGGCGGCTGGATTGGCAATATTTTTTCCTGCTATATCGGGTGCACTACCGCCAGCGGGTTCATATAACCCAAAACCTTGCTCATTTAGACTTGCAGAAGGTAGCATTCCCATTGAACCGGTTATCATGGCACATTCATCCGATAAAATGTCGCCAAATAGGTTTGAACATAAAATCACATCAAATTGTGAAGGGTCTTTCACCAGTTGCATAGTGGCATTATCAATATACATATGTTCAAGCGTGACATCGGGATAACCTTTAGCGATTTCTGTGACAACTTCTCGCCATAAAATTGATGTTTGCAAAACGTTAGCTTTATCTACCGAGGTGACTTTTTTACGTCGAATTTTAGCTGCTTCAAAAGCCATTTTTGCGATACGTTCAATTTCAAATCGATGATAAACTTCGGTATCATAAGCCTTTTCTTGTGCACCTGTGCCTTCACGTCCTTTTGGTAAACCAAAATAGATACCGCCAGTTAATTCACGCATACATAAAATATCAAAGCCACGTTTTGCAATGTCTTCACGTAAAGGACAAAGTTCTTCTAAACCTTGATAAAGACTTGCTGGGCGCATATTAGCAAATAATTTAAAATGTTTTCGTAGCGGTAATAATGCACCACGTTCTGGTTGTTGATCTGGCGGTAAATGTGTCCATTTAGGGCCACCAACAGAACCAAACAAAATGGCATCGGCTTTTTCACAACCTTCCAACGTGTCATTAGGTAGTGGACATCCATGAATATCAATCGCTGCACCACCAACATCATATTCACTAGTCGTAATAGAAAGTTGATATTTTTGACGGATAATATTAAGCACTTTGTAGGCTTGTTTCATCACTTCTGGCCCAATTCCATCCCCGGGTAATACTGCAATATGGTAATTTTGTGACATGTTCTTATTCCTTAACAATCTAATTTAAATTGGTTATTTTGTTCACAATAAACAAAATGAGATTCGTTATTACGCATGATGTAATTTTTGTTTTTCCTCGGCAACTTGGTTTGCTCGATAAACATTATTCAAGACATTTATCAATGCTAAAGCTGACGAATGCACAATATCGGTAGCTAGCCCAACGCCGTGAAATTTTCGACCTTTATATTCAGCAACAATATCAACCTGACCTAGCGCATTTTCGCCTTGACCTTTTGATGCCAATTGATATTTAACAATTGAAATAGGTTCGCCAGTAATACGATTTATTGCTTGATAAACGGCATCGACCGGACCATTGCCAGTTGCTGCATCAGAGAATTTTTGGTCACCAATAATTAAGCTCACTGATGCGGTCGAAACGACCGTTGAACCTGATTGAACATTAAAGTAATCTAATTTGTAATGATCTTGTTCATCTTTTAATTGGTTAATAAATATTAATGCTTCAAGATCATAATCAAAAACTTGTCCTTTTTTGTCTGCCAATTCAAGAAAAGCTTCATAAACTTGATCTAAATTATAGTCTGTATCATGGTAGCCTAATTCTTCTAATCGATGTTTAACGGCTGCACGCCCTGATCGTGAGGTAAGATTTAATTGAACTTGATTTAACCCAATTGATTCGGGGGTCATGATTTCGTAGGTTTCTCGGTTTTTTAGAATACCATCTTGATGAATACCGGATGAGTGCGCAAAAGCATTACTGCCAATAACGGCTTTATTCGCCGGTATTGGCATATTGGTAATTTGACTGACAATTTGACTGGTACGATAAATTTCTTGATGATTGATATTAGTATGAACATTTAGGATATTTTGACGAACTTTGATCGCCATAATCACTTCTTCTAAAGCGGTGTTTCCTGCTCGTTCACCTAAACCATTCATCGCCCCTTCAATTTGCCGAGCACCTTCTTGAATTGCGCTAATCGAGTTAGCCACCGACATACCCAAGTCATCATGACAATGAACAGAGATAATCGCTTTATCAATGTTCGGGACACGTTCAAATAAGGTACGAATAATGCCACCAAATTGATAAGGAACAGTATAACCGACAGTATCTGGGATATTGATCGTCGTTGCCCCGGCTTTAATTGCCGCTTCAACGATCCGACATAAGTTATCAATTGGGGTACGACCTGCATCTTCACAAGAAAACTCCACATCATTAGTATAATTACGTGCACGCTTAATGCAGTGCACAGCCCTGTCAACGACATCATCAAATGTCATTTTTAATTTATCTTGTACATGTAACGTCGATGTTGCCATAAACGTATGAATGCGAAACTGATCCGCAACTTTCAATGCTTCAGCTGCAACATCAATATCCTTATCAATACAGCGTGATAGCGCACAAACCCGGCTATCTTTGATGGTTTTTGCAATGGTTTGTACCGATTCAAAATCACCGGGAGATGAAACAGGAAAACCAACCTCCATAACATCAACTCGCATTCGTTCTAAAGCTAATGCAATTTGCAATTTTTCTTTTACACTTAGACTTGCTTGTAATGCCTGTTCGCCATCACGTAATGTTGTATCAAAAATAATGACTTGGTTGCTCATTGTTTTTTCCTTTTCTTATTTAGCGCTATCTCGGTGTTTAGCGTTATAAAACAAAAAACCCGCACTTTAGCGCGGGTTCTTGTTAATTTGTCGAGTATTTTATATTTAAAACTTTTACTCCAAACACAAGCTATCCGCGCAAGATGATGCGAGGAGGAGGCTGAGGTTGTAAGTTAAAAAGTTAATAAACATAAAAATCTCTAAATTCAACAGTTATACAAAATAAATTGATGTTATTTTTACCAAATGATGATGAATGTGTCAACGATTATTTGTCAATGAACAAAAATTACTCTAAACTAAGCGTGTCTATACCTCATTCTAACTACTATTTTCGGTTAATTTTCAAAGTTCGTCCTATCAAAATAATATATTGAGCGTCTTATCATTCTGGTTATACTATTTCTTATGGTATTAATTATTTAAATCATTAATTAAGGACATTAAAATGAACATAGTTGAAATTTCAGAAAAACGTTATACCACAAAACATTATGATCCAACTAAAAAAATTCCGGCTGAGGTGATTGAACAACTTTTAACGGTATTAAGAAACAGTCCATCTTCGGTTAACTCTCAACCCTGGCATTTTTATGTTATTGATAATGAAGCGGCTAAAAATAAAATTTTGCCGGCAATAGCTGATTTTAATCAACCACGTGTCACCGGCTCATCACATACTATTGTTTTTTGTATTAAAACCCCATTGGATGAAGCCCATTTAGTTAATCTACTTAATCAAGAAGAGAAAGACGGCCGTTTGCCTTCGGCGGAATTAAAAGCGTCTCAAGATCAGGGCCGACGTTATTTTGTGAATTTAAATAGCAAAACACCTGAATCACAACAGTGTTGGGAAGGTAAACAAGCTTATATTGCATTAGGGCAATTGCTTTTTGCCGCTGCGGCAATTGGTGTTGATTCTACCGCAATAGAGGGTTACGATTCTGCTAAAATGGATGAAATTTTAGATCTTAAAAGCAAAGGATTGAAAAGCATTGTGGTTGCAACGTTAGGTTATCGTGCTCAAGATGATGGTAATGCGCATCGTCCAAAATCACGTCTGCCGAAAGATCAAATCTTCACCTTCTTATAATTTGATTAACATCCCACCTAGTATTAGGTGGGATGAGTAAAAAGGGTATGATATTACTTCACTGAATAATTGTTATAGTGTTTCAGATTCTCTTCCAGCGCTTGTTGTTGTTCTAAAGTAAACTCTTCATAAAAAAAGAAATAACCCATATGTTTCTGTATAAGAAACACATAACCTTTTGGTGTTTTCTCGATTTTGAAAAATTCAGCATAGTTAATATTAAAATAATTTTCTACTCTTTTTTCGCTACTGGTTATTAG
This sequence comes from Gilliamella sp. G0441, assembly GCF_050589305.1. Classification (NCBI taxonomy): domain Bacteria; kingdom Pseudomonadati; phylum Pseudomonadota; class Gammaproteobacteria; order Orbales; family Orbaceae; genus Gilliamella; species Gilliamella sp. G0441. The sequence continues at coordinate 20,814 of NZ_JBNRJF010000016.1, forward strand.
ATGATCATTATAAAAGATACAGGTCATACTGCCAAAGCGTTCATTCAATGTTATAACCTGCTTTTTTGATTGTTGTTTAAAATTAACCAAAAATATGGTAAGTAATAAAATAGACAGTATGAAAATTAGTGCTGATAAAGGAGGATTTTTTGCAAATACCAACAAACTCATCAAGAAAAGAATAGTAGATGTAATAAACATCATTTTTCTTAAATTTCGATATTGATAACAAATAAACGCATATACTTGTTGATAGTCAAATCGATAATTTACCGTTGCTATTTCGGGTTGTTGGTTTTTGCTTAAATAAGGAGCCAGATAATCTTTTAGGCGCTGTAACTCATCAGGTTGAAACAGATCATAACGAAGAAATTCAAAAATAATCTTATTACTAAAAAAAAATAACCCAGTTTTAGCTTCTTGAATTTGATACAAATCTGAGTAATAGAAAGTACAGACTTCGTTTTTATCGTTATTTAGCTTCACTATTTTTTCATTATCGAAGGTGAAGGTAAAATTACGCATATTATCAGCAATTGAATCATCTAATTTTTGTGTAAACACATCATCCAAACAATATAGTAGCGCGTAATAAGTATCGACAATATATTGTCGATCAATATGGCAATTAACGGTGATGTTACTCATCCTTGCTCCTAAAATGGTCTTTATCACTCATACTGTCAATTTAATAGACTATTGATTATATATGAAACCAATTATATTGCATGTTAAAAATAAAAGAGAGTGAATAAATCTAATCAATTCGACAAATAACCCTAGACCCCATTGACAGAATCGTTACAATATACGGCATGACTTTTATAGCAAGTAAAATTAACTTGGCTATGATTAATTTAACAAACGGATGATGTTTTATGGCGCAATATGTTTATACCATGAATCGTGTTGGGAAGATTGTTCCTCCTAAACGTTATATTTTAAAAGATATCTCTTTAAGTTTTTTCCCTGGTGCCAAAATTGGTGTTCTTGGCTTAAATGGGGCAGGTAAATCGACATTACTACGAATTATGGCTGGAGTGGATACCGAAATTGAAGGTGAAGCTCGTCCACAGCCGGACATAAAAATAGGTTATTTACCGCAAGAACCTAAACTTGATCCTAAGCAAACTGTACGTGAAGCAATTGAACAAGCTGTTGGTGATGCCAAAAAAGCATTGGCTCGTTTAGATGAAGTTTATGCGGCTTATGCTGATCCAGATGCCGATTTTGACAAATTAGCCAAAGAACAAGCTGAACTTGAAGCCATTATACAATCGCAAGATGCGCATAATCTGGATAATCAATTAGAACGAGCTGCCGATGCGCTACGCTTGCCTGATTGGGATGCAAAAATCGAAAATTTATCGGGTGGTGAACGCCGTCGAGTGGCGATTTGTCAGTTATTGCTGGAAAAACCGGACATGTTATTAATTGACGAACCGACTAACCATTTAGATGCTGAATCTGTCGCATGGTTAGAACGCTTTTTACATGACTATGAAGGCACTGTTGTCGCTGTAACCCATGACCGTTACTTCTTAGACAATGTTGCTGGTTGGATTTTAGAGCTAGACCGTGGTGAAGGTATTCCATGGGAGGGTAATTACTCATCTTGGCTTGAACAGAAAGATCAGCGATTAGCGCAAGAAGCGGCAACCGAATCAGCTCGCCGTAAATCGATTGAAAAAGAGCTTGAATGGGTGCGTCAAAATCCAAAAGGTCGCCAAGCAAAAAGCAAGGCTCGTTTAGCGCGTTTTGAAGAATTAAACAGCAATGATTACCAAAAACGTAATGAAACTAACGAACTCTTTATTCCGCCTGGGCAACGTTTAGGTGATAAAGTCATCGAAGTGCAAAACTTGACTAAATCTTATGGTGATCGAGTATTAATCGATAATCTTTCTTTTAGTATTCCTAAAGGGGCGATTGTTGGGATCATTGGTCCAAATGGTGCGGGTAAATCGACACTATTTAGAATGCTATCGGGCAAAGAGCAACCCGATTCGGGTACCATTATTTTAGGCGATACAGTGCAATTAGCATCAGTGGATCAGTTCCGTGACAGTATGGATGATAAAAAGACCGTTTGGGATGAAATATCCAATGGGCAAGATATCATGCGTATTGGTAACTTTGAAATCCCAAGCCGTGCCTATGTTGGTCGCTTTAATTTTAAAGGCGTTGATCAGCAAAAACGGGTTGGTGAGTTGTCTGGTGGAGAACGAGGACGTGTCCACTTAGCCAAATTATTACAAGTCGGTGGAAACGTACTATTACTCGATGAGCCAACCAATGACCTAGATGTCGAAACACTGCGCGCGCTTGAAAATGCGTTATTAGAGTTTCCGGGCTGTGCATTAGTCATTTCGCATGACCGTTGGTTCTTAGATCGTATTGCAACTCATATTTTAGATTACCAAGACGAAGGGCATGTTGAGTTCTTTGAAGGTAACTTTACCGAATATGAAGAGTGGAAAAAACGGACTTTAGGGGCTGAAGCATTGGAGCCAAAGCGAGCTAAATATAAACGTATAGCTAAATAGTTTATTTTTATTTCCGCCGATAACTTCGGCGGAACATTGCTAGACTTAACTTGCTATAACGATTAATCGAACTTATTTGACGCTTTAATTATTTTGGAAAAAGCGTAAATCAGAAGATGAGGAATGGATTTAATCCCTTTTGATTTTGCATAATCACAAACCGCTATTGCTAAATCGGGTTTTGAACTATTTTGGATCGCCTTTTGGATAATTTTGTGAACTGGCAAATCAATGTGTTCAACAGTTTTATACGCGGCTAATTTATAAACACGACTAAAGCCATTTTTGAAAAGGAAATTCTCGATGTCTCGAGCGGGTAAAACCGTCAGATAATCATTATAATTTTTATCTTTAGGACATAACGATTTTACCGTTTCGGCATATTTATTACCTGCTATGTCGCCGTCAGTAATGACGTACCAATGAATCCCCATTTTATTGGCATAGTTAATTAATGGTTTCAAACCACATTGAGCAAATTCCAGTAATTGTACCCCCTCGGAACTGAGATGATAGCCACTTTGTTCTGCAAGTTCTCGTAGTAACCATACTTCTGTTTCACCTTCTACTAATAGCCAACAACGTGCAAAGATAGCACTTGCCCGTCGATAAAGAACATGAAATAAAATTCGGCGGTTGTCATCAATACTCAGTGAATTCGGCGCAATATATTTTGTCACTATTTGATCAGGCAGACGAATTAATCGATAAATATTTTCCAATGGAAATAATGATACGAGATCACTTGAATTCGAAGTAATAATTTTTTGAGTCGGTAAATTTTTAAGTAACCGAAATCCAATTGATAAAATAATTGGATGTAATTGGCTTTCAGGCTCTTCTAAAATTAGAATTGGTACCGCGCTTTGCGATAAAGGATTATCACCTTTGGCAATCATGATGGATCCGAAAATACCTAATAAAGCTGTTCGTAAATAGTGATTATCGAGTTCATCTAAAATATTGTTAATGCGTTCAAGTGAATTCCAATCTTCATTACGAGGACTGTTTTTATTAGCTAAATATTGATTACGATAACGTTGCTCAGGATTGACAAAATAGTATTCTAACAAAGCACGAGCCGCTTTTAAGCCTCGTTGCAATTCATCTTGGCTTAGTTGTGCTGAATGTTCACGTAATTGATTAGCAAGTTGGTTAGTGAAATATTCAGACAATGGTTGATTAGTGATCGGTAAATTGTCAGTGTTCAATACATTTTTAAGTATCATTACCGGATTAAGATTAACGAGTGTCTCAATAAATATTTTTGGATCTGAAACGGCAAATGGTTTTCTTTGATGATCAACTAAGTTGTGTTGACTAATGATATTTTCGTTGATTTTATCAGCTGTAAGTTGATAAGTAATACGTTTTAAATTATCTTGCTCTATTTGATAAGCAACCGCTTGTAGCGATTGGTAACTCTGATTGTTAAGCTCATTTTTATAAGACTCACAATAGGTGGCATTAATACTAATTTTTGTACCGTAATTTTCATACTTATCGTGATAGAAGTCAGAATCAACAAATTGATAGAATTTTCTATCCAGTGATAATAGCATTAGTGCGCTAATTAAGCTTGAACGCCCCCAGCGGTTTTCGCCAATTAAAACACTCGTTTTTGAATTTAATTTTAAAGATATTCGGCTAATACCTCTAAATCCTTCAATATCGATTTGTTCAATAAACATAGTATTTCCTTATAGTTATAGATCATATTTTTCCGTCCGTTGTCGGATTCTTTCTGCTTTTTGTTGCGTGCGACTAATTAGTTTATGCTCATCTTGTAAAATCGTTTTTAATGGTTTATTAAAATAAACTTTTAAAAATAACCAAATATCCCGCGTTGTTAATCCAATATTGCGGGATGAAAAATAAAGTCCAATCAGATCTTTATCACGCCAACGAGTTGGTACTCGCTTACGAATTTGTGCCCGATGTAAGTCAATAACCGACAATTTTATTTGTTGATGATTTTGAAACAACGGTAAATCAAGCAGAAAATGACATAGATAACAATCACGATGATTGACCCCCGCTGCATGCATATTGGCAGTCATTCTTGCCAGATACACTATTAATGAACGCTTTAAGTGATAGCTAGGCGGTGTTATCGACCATGATTGAGTGAAATCTTCTAAACTGATAGTAGGATTAAGATCATGAGTAATAATAAATGAATGACGGGTAAGAGGATTTAGGCCTTTACGTCCAAAGGCTCGTCCATCCATGGTATTGACCCCAGCTTGCTCTAAACGATGAATAGCATCCCATTCTTGTTTAGCATCTAAAACGGGCAATCTGAATGATAACAGATTTTTTAGAATCTCTTTAATTGTTGAACCACGATGAATTTTAATAAAATAAGAATGCCCATCTAGCTTAAAATTTAATGTTTTTCGCTGTTTAACCTCTCGATAGATATGGCCCGAAATCAATTCAACTTCAGTAAACGGATCTTTATTTTTCCATAGCTGATCGAACGGTGATTTAAGTTTGATTTCATTCATAATGTCTGCAACCTAAAATAATGTCTGTGGCTCGTTCAGCCAGATGATATAAATCAGCTGTTTCGCCATAGTGAATGGCGTTATTATGCCAAGATAACAATTGTTGTTTGTCTACTATGGCATGATAGACGGCTTGATTTAATTTTGATTGATCAAACGGTTCGTTAAGCACAACACCGGCATTGGCATCGTGTACATGATAAGCATAGCCTGAAATGCCAGATACAATTACTGGCATGCCTGCCGCTAATGCTTCTATTAACACCATGCCAGCAGCTTCTTGTCTTGCTGGGTGTAGCAGTAAATCGCTTGAAAATAGAAAATCTGGAATATCATCACGGCCCGAAAAAAAACGCACTTGCTGTAAAATACCAAGTTGTTTAGCTAATTTTTGGTAAGCGTCTGGTTTGTCTTGTCCTACAACTAAATAGATCACCTGTTTTTTTAACTCTTCAGGTAATGAAGCAATCGCAATTAATGAGCGATCAACACCTTTTCGTTTAAAGTCAGACCCAATTTGGACGATGACAAAAGCGTCTTGCTGGATGTGGTTTGCGTGCCTAAATTGTTGCCGTTTAATTGGCGAATCAATGTGATATTGACGATCTTTTGCAATTCCGGGGGGAAGCAATACAAATCTAGATGCTTGAGTATGGTAATATTTTTCAAAATCGCTAATTTGTTGCTTAGTTAATACCATAATTTTGGTATTATGTTGAGGATTGAATACTGAATCTTCAAATGCTAAATAGTGTTTACACCGTTTAGACAGCTTATAAAAAAAACCTTTATGTGATACTTTTTCTGCAAAACAAGTATCGCCAGCAAAATAGACATCCAATCCAGGCATTTTATTGAATCCGACTACACTATCAACAGGATTTGCATTTAAATGATCTTTCACCCAATAGTAATAATTCTGATTTCGACGATGGTTCGAAATCCCCTTTTTAGGCACTAAGATGATATCAAAATTGACAGGTTTATCGCCTTGCCAGTCCATCACATAGACACGAACTTTATGTCCACGAGCCAGACAAGCATTAGCAATCTGCAAAAAATCACGTTGCAGACCACCAAAAGGAAAATATTTATAGATACAAAAAGCGAGTTGCATGCACATTGCCTCAAGTTTGAAAGGCATATTATATACTTGTTGCTAGACAAGGTACAAAAAATAGATTTTATTGTTAGTTTTTAGCGAAAATGAAATGTCATTTTTTGTTTGCTTTAACAATTTAATTCATGATTAGTTTAATTGTTAAAATGATTAGTAAGTGATAATATTCTCAACGCAAAAAAGTACACCTAAAAAATTTATTAACAATTTAAAATAAGGAATAGAAATGGCAGTTTATCAATTCAAGCAATCAATGTTAACCCCTTGGCAGAAATCAACAATTGAAATTAATGATGATGTCGTCAAAGTTGACGAATTTAATAATCCTCTTAGTAGTAGTGCCGTAAATAATCGAGAAATTCCAACAAAAAGTATTCGCTCTGTTTCAACTACTCGTACATTTAAACTTAAAGCGGTATTAATCGCCGTAATATTGGTTTTTTTAGGAATAAAAGGAATTATCAATCTGTTTTCAGGTTTTGTGAGTTTTGAGATTTTACTGCTGCCATTTGGTGTATTTATATTATTGTGTAGTATTAGTGAAACTTTATGCATTAGTTATGACGGCAAAGAATATGATATTGATATTTCTCTTTTTGAACGTGAAACATTATCTAAAATTGTTAACGATATAAATGAACGTTTAGACACTCATTCAAAAGTTTAGACTTGAATCATTTTTAATTGAAAATTTAATGAACTAAAGCGATGTTAAATGATTTTAAATCGATAATCTCGCTTTAGTTATTTCATATTCTGGTGCCAGAACATAATAATCTTCCTATTTCTATTTTAATCTCATTCATTATTGATAATTAATACTGCTTTTTTGAGGCAATTTGAATTTACTTTCTAATCAAAAAGTGAATAGGATTTTATTTTCTAGGATTGAGTGTAACAGTAATCATCCCCAATCGCACTACCTTGAACACCAAATTGCCTTAAATTGTGGTCTACGGCATTCATTGATTGCCAATGATTTTCGCACCAATCCGGAGCGAGTAGGGTAGGTTTGCGGGCATTGGCTGAGATGCGATGATAGAGAATATTTGACGGAGTTTGCCTAATGATATCGCCAGCAATATCAACATACTGCTCTAAAGAGAGTATATCGAGCCGACCTGCACGCCATGCTTTCGCCATTATACTGCCTTCTACGATATGTAACGGGTGCAGTTTTAAACCATCTACACCACTATTTAACACGCTATCAAGCGTTATTAGATTATCTTGCTTAGTTTCCTTAGGCAGACCAATAATTAAGTGAGTACAAACTTTTATGCCAAGACGACGAGCCTTTTGCACAGTTTGATGATAGACATCAAACGTATGTCCACGATTTATATTGTGTAACGTTTTATCGTGAGCAGTTTGTAAGCCAAGCTCAAGCCAAACTTCAAAGCCTTTTGCATGATAACTGGCAAGTAAATTCAGCGCTTCATCTGGCACACAATCCGGGCGAGTACCGACACAAAGCCCGACAATATCCGCACTATTGAGTGCTTCTTCATACATATTTTTGAGTATTTCAACTTCGGCATAAGTGCTGGTATAGGCCTGAAAATAGGCAAGATAGCGCTTGGATTTTTTCATCTGATGCGCTTGTTGGGCAAGCTGCTGTGAAATCGTTTTTACTTGAATGGACTCATCAATGATCGAGGCGACATTACAAAAGGTACAACCACCAACACCGATAGTTCCGTCACGATTAGGACAGCTAAAACCACCATGTAAAGTTAGTTTATAAATTTTTTCGCCGTAACGGCGTTGCAGGTCTGAACCAAATGTATTAACGACTAAATGAAGTTGCATAATCAGCCAAAAATAAAATTTTGGCTATTTTACGAAGCAAATGAATTAAATTCAACTTGTGGCAAATTTTTTATATTCTTGTGCGCCTTTACTCATAAAAATCTATTTACAAAAAATCTTCTAATAATGTCCCAAGCCTGCAAACAGAAATTTCGAAAAAAAGCATTTTAATTTTGAATAAAAAATAGTGTTAATGATAATAAAGTGTTGTGATACAAAATTTTCATAGTCGTCAGTCAATCGAGTAAAACTTCATACAAAGTGTATATAACATTTCAGTAATAAATAAGATATGAGTTGTTATAAAAAATTTAAGTAAAGGTAATTTAATAGGATTTAAGGCATGAAATCTTTTTTTAAAATAGATGATTACAAATCAATATGTTAAAAAATTATCGCTAATTTTCTTATTACTTTAATGATAAAAATGATAGTTTGTATTGATAATTGGAATTATTAGCAATAAGATAGCACCTCCATTAGATTACAAAAATGTCAGAGGTAATTATGCAGTATATTATGCGAAAAATAGTAGTCATTTTATTCTCATCATTATTTTCTATCTCTCTATGTTATGCCGATATTACTTTACCTGCTCCTCAAACAAAAGATGGAATGAGCTTATTTGAAAGTTTAAAAAAACGGTCATCAACACCAGGTCCTGGTTTTCCTAATGGACAAATTTCGGATGAAGAACTCTCTACTGTGCTCTGGGCCGCAAGTGGTTTAAATCGAGGAACAACGGGCTGGACTGTTCCAATGGGTACGGGTAAACAACCTTATGTAAGAATTTATGTTGCAAGCGAAAAAGGAACCTTTTTGTATGAGTGGGAAGGACATTATCTAAAAGAAATAAACAATAAAGATATTCGAGCCGATGTCGGTTTACAAAATTTTGTAAAACGAGCTAATTATGTGCTGATTTTTGTTACTGATTCAGCTGCATTTAATAATATCAAAGAAGAAAAAGCTAATAATTTTGGTAATATTGCTGTAGGTGCAATGAGTCAAAACGTCTACTTAGCTTCAGCTGCTTTGGACTTAAGTGCACGTTATATACACGCCATTAAACCAGACGTTATTAGTCAAGAATTACAGTTACCTTCAGACAATAAACCAATAGGTTTGATGTTATTAGGAAAATAAGAGGTTATGGCTGTGAAAAAATATTTAACGCTAACATTGCTATTTTTTGTTAGCGTCGTTGCTTTTGTTTCTTCATCTTATGCAGTTGAAAAAAAATATGAGACATGGAATGCGATTATTGACGAAATGGATGTCATTCTTAATGATGCCTATGATCTCTATTTTATGAAAGATCCTGAAAAGGCTAAAGCTCGCGTTAATAATGCTTATTTTGGTTTTTATGAAAAACACGGTGTTGAACGCGCCGTTATGTCTTATATTTCAGGTAAGCGTGGAACCGATACTGAATATCAATTCGCAAAAATTAAGCGTTTAATGTCTGATGGTGTACCAAATAAAACTGTTCGTGCCGAAATCGATGTCATTTTAAAAATGCTCCATGAAGATGCTAACGAATTAGACGGTAAAAAAGAGAGTGGTTGGAGTGTACTATTAGCTTCCTTTATCATCATCTTTAGGGAAGGATTAGAAGCAATATTAGTGATTGCTGCTATCTCTGCCTATTTAGTGCGTTCTGGAAATATCCGTATGGTAAAAGTGGTCTATATGAGTTCACTTTTTGCCGTTTTTGCTAGTGTTCTTGCTGCAATAGCACTTAATTCTATTGTCAATCTTAGCGGTGCTAATCAAGAGATTATTGAAGGTGTCGCAATGTTAACCGCGACAATCGTCTTATTTTTCATTAGTAACTGGATGTTCTCAAAAGCTGAAGCAGAAGCCTGGAAAAATTATGTAGAAGATAAGGTCAAAAGTGCTATATCTTCAGGTAGTAGTATTGCGCTGGGATTTGCTGCCTTTTTAGCAGTTTTCCGCGAAGGGGCTGAAACAATCTTATTCTATCAAGCTATGTTGAGCGAAAGTAAAGAACACATGGACATGGTTTGGTATGGGCTAGCACTTGGAACGCTAGTATTAGCAGTTATCTTCATTATCATTCGTTTTGGAACAATGAGACTGCCTCTCAAACCATTTTTTATTGGCACAAGTATCTTAATGTATATCATGGCTATTGCTTTTGCCGGTGGTGGAGTCAAGGAGTTACAAGAAGCTGATATTATTCAGGTAACACCTGTTGATTATGTTCACTCAATTGAAGTGCTGGGAATATATCCAACTGCTGAAACATTAGCTCCACAATTATTTATGGTGATGCTTGTTGCATTGTCCATTTTGTACTACAAAACAAATTATAATAAAAAACGGAAAAAACATTAAACAAGCAAGTATTGGTAGCGATAGCAATTTAGTTTATTTGTAATAAAAAGTAGTTAAAAAATTAGAGGAGTTTTCAATGAAAAAAGTATTATTAACCGCAGGGATTTCATCAATACTGGCATTATCTTCGATTGCTTATGCTGCAGCACCAGCTCCAGGTGAGCAAAAAGGTTTTGAAGAATTTCCAATTGGTGATGAAGTGACAGTAGGGCCTTTGCACATTGGCGCAGTTTATTTCCAACCAGTAGATATGGAACCCGCTGGAATGGGGGGACTTCCAGCTTCAAAATCTGATATGCATCTAGAAGCAGATATTTCGGCCGCTGAAGGAAATAAATTAGGCTATGGCGTGGGTGATTTCATTCCTTATTTAACGGTTAAATATAAAATTCAGAAACAAGGTAGCGATAAAACAATTGAAGGCAATTTTATGCCGATGAATGCTTCTGATGGTCCTCACTATGGTAATAACGTTAAACTTGATGGTGCTGGCAAATATAAAGTAACCTTCACTATCGAAAATCCTGAAAAACAAGGCTATTTATTACATGTAGATAAAGAAACCGGTGTTGAAGGCCGTTTTTGGAGTAAACCAATTGAAGTTTCTTGGGACTTTGATTACATCCCACGAGCTTGGTAATTTTCATTTAACCAAATCGAAATAATGAGTAATAAAGTACTAGATTATTGACGAGTTTAACGCTCGTCAATAATAAATAGCAATAATTAGGCAATCATTATGCTGCAATACCTGATCAACATCACCGATAATACTTTTGTTCCTGCAATTATGATAGCGTTAGTTTGTGCGCTAATTTATAAATTCAATACCCTTCATATAAAAACATTTATCGTTGTTGGTAGTATTTCGGGATTTATTGCTGCATTATCCTATGCCATTTTGAAACGTAACACAGGTTTTGCTGTTCGTGAGTATTACGATCTTGGTATCATTATTTTTTGGGTAGTTATTACTCTTCCATTGTTAATCATCATCCTTATTCGAATGCGTTCATCAAGACCAATTTATCAGCACCTATTTATAGGATTATCTGTATTTGCTATTGGTTTAATTACTGCTCAGTGTCTACCAAATTTAATACTTTTTCCTTTTGAATTCGATGTTGGAATGGAATCTATTTTTAATAATGATTATCTGTTCAAATGGATTGGTTATGGATTTGCACTATTGTTAGTTGTTTTTATTGGTCGGTTTACTTATCGAATATGTGGTCGTTTACCGACTAAATTTGTTATTGTTATTGCCTATTTATCTATTGTGATCTACACGATTGCAAACAGCATTAATTTACTTCAAATTTTAATTGTCCGACGTCTTATCTCCACACAAAAATGGATGATGGATTTAGTTATTTTTATTCTGGCACATGTCAATTTATTTACATTTATTTTTATGGCAATTGTGCTGTTAATCACGATTGTTTTATATATAAAATCTAAAACAACTTCTTTAGTCGGGAGTAATCCGGCTCAAATCCGCAAAATCAAAGCACAGCTACGCACAGATAGAAGAACCTCGTTACTACTTATGGCTGGCATAGCAATGACCGCTTATACCGTTACACGTGCGCGTTATATCTTTGAAAAAGGGGTGGAGTTAACGCCAGCTGAGCCTGTTTCTGCAAATAAAGAGGGGTTAATTGTTATTCCTCTTACTCAAGTCAATGATGGTAATTTACATCGATATGGCTTTCAAGCATCCGACGGTACGTTAATTCGTTTTATCGTTATCAAGAAAAGTGAGAATGCTTATGGCGTCGGGTTTGATGCATGTGATATTTGTGGAGCAAGTGGCTATTATCAGCGTGGCAATCAAGTGGTTTGTATTTTATGTGATGTGGTTATGAATATTGCCACTATCGGATTTTCAGGTGGCTGTAATCCAGTTCCACTTAAATATGAGATTATTGACGGAAATATGGTGATTCGCACCGCTCACCTTGAAGCAGAAAAAACTCGCTTTAAGTAGAAGTTTTTCCAAAGGAAGAAGATATGTTTCACAGAATGTTACTAAGTGTATTAGTTCGTCAAAAAAAGAAGCTGTTTTTGATAGCATTAACCGTTGCTTTAGGGGTATCGTTAGCAACCGCCATGTTAAATGTAATGTTTGACGTGGGAGATAAAGTGAATCAAGAACTCAAAGCTTATGGCGCTAATTTAAACATCGTGCCGCGTAGTACGGCTTTAGTCAGTGAACTGTATCAAATTGAAAATGCTGAAAATCAAGCCTCTATTCAATATATTAAGCAAGATGATTTAGTCAAAATTAAAATGATCTTCTGGGCATATAATATTGTTGATTTTACCCCGTATTTAACCACACAAGCAACCTTTAATGGTAAGCCAATTACGCTTGTTGGAACATGGTTTAATAAGCATCTTAACATTCCAACGGGTGATGAAGTGGACACGGGGATGTTAGCGATGAAGTCATGGTGGACAATTGAAGGAAGCCCCATGCAAGATGATAACTTGCATGGTGTAATGGTTGGCGAGACAGTCGCTAAACAGTGGAATTTAAAAATCGGTGATACGATTGAACTGATTTCGCCGCAAACTAAAAATACGATTACATTAACCATCAATAATATTTTTCATAGTGGTGGAGTTGAGGATTCTCAACTTTATGTTTCCCTTCCTGTTGCGCAAAACTTAGCAAATAAAAATGGTCTTGTTGAACGGATCGAAGTGAGTGCGCTAACGACGCCTGAAAATGAATTGGCCCGAAAAGCAGCGCAAGATCCTAATAGCTTATCAAGAGCAGAATGGGATACATGGTATTGTACAGCATATATTAGTTCGATTGCCTATCAAATAGAAGAGTTGATGCCAGATGTGCGAGTAAAAGCCATTATGCAAGTCGCCGAATCTGAGGGATCTATTTTACAAAAAACGCAGTTATTAATGCTTTTATTAACGGTTCTATCACTAATTTGTTCCGCGCTTGCTATTTCTAATTTAGTGACTGCTAATGTCATTGAGCGTAGTACTGAAATCGGACTTTTAAAAGCACTTGGTGCAACCAATAGAGCTGTTGCAATGTTAGTTTTAACCGAGATTTTTATTATTGCCTTGTTGGGTGGTGTTTTCGGCTATTTTATTGGTCTTGGCTTTGCACAGATTATTGGTCACACGGTATTTGGTTCATTTATTGAGCCTAAAATGCTCATCATTCCATTGGTATTCATCATGGTGAGTTTTATTACGTTTATGGGAAGTTTACCAGCATTGCGTTTTATGATGTTTTTACGCCCAACTGATGTTTTACATGGACGGTAATTGAAAGGTCAAAATCATGATTAATAAAAATCAGCGCTTTATCATTAAAACAGTATTTAGCTCTTTAATTCGTCGCCGTTCACGTATTCTTATTGCTTTACTTGGTGTGGCAATAGGGGCAACAGTTTTACTTGGTATGATAACACTTTGTTATGATATTCCTCGCCAAATGGGAAAAGAGTTTCGATCTTATGGTGCCAATATGTTATTAATGCCTGCTGATAATCAATCCATGATGACAATGGAAGATGTCTCAAAAGCGGTAAGTTTATTACCAAAAGAAAAACTACTTGGTGTTACCCCGTTTCGTTATGAATCTATTCGCAGTAATCAACAGCCTTATATTATGGTTGGTACGGACTTTGAACAAGTGATGAAAACAAGTCCTTATTGGAAAATTGAAGGCGAACTACCTAAACATTCCCATGAAATTTTAATCGGTACCGATATTGCAAACTTTACCAAATTAACCATTGGAAGCACCATACCGGTTTTAGGAAAAAACAAACAAGACTCACGCTACAACGAAGAGTTAACAATAACGGGAATTGTTAAAACCGGACGTACTGAAGATGGTTATATTTTTATTGGTTTACCGGATCTAGGGGAGTTTTTGAAGGATACTGATAAAGCGGAAGTGGTAGAAGTGAGTATTACAGCCACACAAGATGAGTTAAAACACTATATTGATAGGATAAAAGCAAACTCTTCAACGGTCGACCCTCATTTAATTAAATGGGTAACACAATCTGAATCATCCGTATTGGGTAAACTGTCTTCATTACTTTATTTAGTCACTTTTGTGGTGCTAATACTGACTATGATATGCGTTGCCACCACCATGATGACGGTAGTCATGGAGCGTCGAAAAGAAATTGGACTGAAAAAAGCAATTGGTGCAAACAATAAAAGTATCGCAAAAGAATTCTTAGCCGAAGGATTAGTCTTAGGCATTATCGGTGGGATGATAGGTGTCGTTTGTGGAGTGATATTTGCACAGGTGATAAGCACTAATGTATTTGGTCGATCTATTGTGATTGAGTTTTACCTCATCCCAACAACAATTGTTATTTCAGCTATTGTGACTGTCATTGCGTGTTTAATTCCCGTAAAACGAGCGCTTGAAGTTGAACCTGCACTCGTTTTACGTGGCGAATAGGATGTAAGTATGAATATACTCGAAGTTAATAATGTCTCTAAAATTTATGGTTCACTGCATGCATTATCGGAAGTGAACTTAACCGTCGAAGAAGGAACATGGTTATCGATAATGGGGCCGTCAGGGAGTGGTAAAACCACATTGATGAACATTATCGGTTGTATGGATAAACCTTCAATTGGATCAGTAATACTTGATGGGCAAGATATTACTCAACTCTCATTACCACAATTAACCGAAATTCGCCGAGATAAAATTGGATTAATATTTCAGCAATTTCATTTAGTCTCTTATTTAACGGCGCTCGAAAATGTCATGATAGCGCAATATTATCATAGTATGGTAGATGAAAAGGAAGCTTTGCAAGCATTAGAGCGGGTAGGGCTGGCAGCAAGAGCTAAGCATTTACCTCGCCAGTTGTCAGGCGGTGAGCAACAACGTTTATGTATTGCTCGAGCATTAATTAACTATCCGAAATTAATTTTAGCCGATGAACCAACGGGTAATCTAGATGAAAATAATGAAGCAATGGTGATGAACTTACTTCATCAGCTACACGAAGAAGGTAGTACTATTATTGTCGTAACGCATTCGGTTGATGTCTCAAAACATGCACAAACCACCGTCGTTTTAGAGCATGGTAAAGTGGCACGTGTGATTAATAATAAATAAGGCTTTAATGATATGAAAAATCGAATAATTTTATCACTATTTTTTGTGTTTCTTGGATTAATGATTATCCTATTTCCCATCTATATTTTACCTGTGTGTCCTCATCCCGATGCACTAGTCAATACCGCTCATGGCATAAACAATCAGGTTGCCAATACTGGGCATATGCATACAGGTGCCGGTAAAATTATGAAGTGTTTTTGGACTGCCCGAGCCGAATTAGGTATTGGTGCATTAATCATAGTAATTGGCACATTAATGTTACTGAGTCGGACAATTTTTGTTCGTCTTGGTTTAAGTATGGCATTAGCGTGTATTTCACTTTTGGCTATCGCTATTCCGACTATTTTAATTGGGGTATGCTCAAACGAGATGATGCGATGTAATATGGGCGCAAAACCTGCTCTAGTTCTGTTATCTGGTATTTTATTTGTTGTATCGATACTTAATTCACTCTATTTAAATAAACTCGTTAAAAAAAATTAAGTATGAATTAATAAAATCATTAAAAAAATATTAGATAGATGGACATAAAACATGCAAGAAACTCCTATAACTATTGCCAATCTAGCATGGCGAAATATACAACGTAGACCTTTTCGTAGCTGCTGTCTGATTATTATTATCATGCTATTTTCTGCGACACTGTTCGGTGGTAGTGTATTAATGAAAAACCTGAGTTTAGGGATTTCAGGTATGGCGGATCGTTTAGGAGCAGATATCCTGATAGTCCCTTATGGTTATGAAAAAAATCTTGAAGTAGCATTATTGCGTGGTGAACCGAGTAGTTTCTATTTGAAAGTTGATTTAATGGATAAAATCAAAAATATTAAAGGGATACAATCTATTTCACCGCAACTTTTTATCGCTTCGTTAAACGCTGGATGTTGTAGTTCTAAAGTGCAATTAATTGGCTTTGATCAACATAGCGATTTTGTCATTAAACCATGGTTACAATCACAGTTAACTAATCCATTAAACGATAATGAAGTTGTGGTTGGCGCAAAAATTACATCAAATATTGGGGATGAAATTATGTTTTTTAATCATCCCTATAAAGTGGCAGCAAAAATGGATTCAACAGGTATGGGGTTTGACACCTCTGTATTTATGACCATGTCAGCGGCACAATCTTTAATGAAAGAAGCAAAATTAATTGAAGGCGATGTCGATCATTTTGCCAATTATGCCTCGTCGATTTTTATCAAGGTTGATCCCGATTCTCAACCTAAAGATATCGTCAATCAAATCATGCCGAAATATGCTATAGATTACAATATCGACTTTGTTATGACTAAAGGTATGTTAAGCAATATAGCTAAATATTTAAACAGCTTTTCGACCATTGTGTATAGTTTATCTGCTACTTTCTGGATACTGGCTATTGCGGTGATCTTTATCATTTTTTCTTCGACATTAAATGAGCGTAAACGAGAAATTGGACTACTTCGTATTTTAGGCGCCTCACGTCGTGATATTGTCAGCATGTTACTACGTGAATCATTAATTATTAGTGCATTAGGCGCTATTGCCGGAATCATCATCTCTGGCGTGTTGTTATATGCATTTAGCTTATTGATTTGCCAATCAATTGGTTTACCGTGTATGAGCATTTCACTGTTAGATGCAGTAATCTATGCCACAATAGTGTTTATTCTTACTTTAATTATTGGGCCTCTTTCATGTATCTACTCAGCATTATCCATAACTAAATTTGATACTTATCGCACATTAAGAGAGGGTGAATAATGTTGTTGGAGATTAAAAATTTACGCAAGGATTATCAACGAGGTAAGCAAATTTTCTCGGCAGTGAATAACGTAAGTTTCACAATGAATAAAGATGAATTTGTTTGCATAATGGGAAAATCAGGCAGTGGTAAGACCACCTTACTTAATATGATTGCTGGTTTACTTACGCCAACTCAAGGTAAAATCATACTTAATAATACCAATTTATTTGAGCTTGATGATCAGCAAGTGTCTGCGTTTCGTAATCAACAGATTGGTTACATTCCACAAGGTAGCAGTTTGTTGCCAAATTTAACGGCATTAGAAAATATTCGCTTACCTTTCTATCTAACCAAACGCCAAAATCAACACTGTTTAAGTTATGCTCAAAGCCTACTTGAAAAGGCGAAGGTCAGTTATCTCCAAGATGCCTATCCTGCTAATATGTCAGGCGGTGAAATGCGACGTATTGCTATTTTACGTTCACTGATTTGTCAGCCAAAACTTATTATTGCTGACGAACCGACAAGCGATCTGGATGAAGAAAGTGCTGCTGACATTATGCAACTTTTATCCGATATACATCATCAAGGTACTGCACTATTAATTGTCACACATGATAATGATGTGGCAAGTTATAGCCAAAAAATTATGAAAATGTCAGCGGGTCGATTGACCAACGAAGAAAAATAAGTCAGTGTGTTACTTAAGTGAACGCTGACTTATGAGATCAAAAGTGGATTATATCCCATTGTTATCATGATTTTATTCAATTTTAACAAGGGTAAACCCACTAACGAATTGATATCCTCACCCTCTAATTTATCAAATAAAGTAATGCCGAGCTCATCACATTTGAAACTACCAGCACACTGTAATGGCATCTCTTTTAAAATATATGCGTCAATTTCAGCATCGGTTAACTGGCGAAAAGTGACTTTAAAAGGTTCACAAATTGTGGTTGATAGTCCATTGACGGTATTGATAACGGTCATACCAGTATAAAAATAAAACGCTTTACCACTGCTATTTCTTAATTGCTTACGAGCATTTTCGACAGTATGGGGTTTACAAACAATCTGATCATCTAAAACGCCAACTTGATCAGAACCAATAATTAAGCTATTTGGATATTGAGCCACTAATGATTGAGCTTTAAGCGTTGCTAAACGCACAACTAACTGTTTTGCAGATTCTCCAGGAAGTGGAGTTTCGTCACAAATAGGTGCTACGCACTCAAATGGAATGGCTAATTTTTCCAGTACTTTTTTTCGAGAAAGTGATGTTGATGCTAATATGATTTTCATGTCAATTTATCTTCTAAAATCCAAGCTAAAGGATAAGCATTAAAACCGATATGACCTTAATAATCAATAATCTTAAGCGCAGTAAGTAAAGTCATATCACAATGTTGATTGCTCTTCTTTGGGCACTTTTTTATTAATTGATTAACTATAATTTTTGAAATTTTTCATGAACTGCAAGATTGGCTGAACAGTCGATAACAACAAAATCGGTTATACAATGAGTAATTCCAATTGGTTTTTATTTATCCCATATAGTAATAATAAGATTAGCATGATTGTATATTGCTTGAAAGGGTAAAGCATTATCAAGGGATCGACGTTGCTCCAACCTATTTTTTATATCAGTTTGTTGCTTGCGTTAAAGTTGGTTTAATATATACAACTATAAACAATTTTTCACCATTATAAATAAGATCAACACAATTGCACCAAACATTCAGTTTGATTAATCGTAAGTTAAAATATTAGCAAATAAATTTAAAACTAGTATGATAATTTGTAATGACTCTATTTTTTTAAATAAAAAGTTGTGTTATCAAATGTTATTTGCGAGGTATTGGTTATGTATAAAAAAATTCTTGTTCCTATTGATATTCTTGAAAATGATCTCACCCAAAAAGTGATTCCACATTTGGAATGTTTAGCCAAATTATCGAATGCGGACGTTATTTTTTTTCACGTTTTACCTATTGCATCCGCTATTGTAAATGCTTATTCATTTGGTTTTGATGAATTTAAAGATAAAGCAACGGTGCAAACTGAAAAAGCATTTCACCAGTTGCTTGATACCATTAACCTTCCACGAGAAAACTTATCGTTTTCGATAGCATTTGGTAATCCAAGAGATGAAATTCTCCATATAGCAGAAGAATTAAAACCCGATTTAATTATATTAGGATCTCGCCGTCCAAATATTACCACCCATTTATTAGGTTCCAATGCATCCGGTGTTGTTCGTGGCGCTCAAACGTCAATTTTAGTTGTTCGTTAAAGTTTACCCAATAGATACCTATAAGGAGTGAATATAAAAGCTCCTTGTAGATAGTTATCTATTTTTAGAGTGATTATCAGTGCGAAAATTATGATGATTGAAATTTTAGCAATACATGGATGCTCATTTTGATATTTCTTAAACCAACTGGTTACCCAAATTTAAATAATTACTCCTCAAAATATATTCTGCCATATATCAATAATAAAGAAAATTCATTATCTTTTTCAAATATATAAAAAAGTAAATAACAGTAAAATGAGTTGACTGCATAATGAAAACACGTATATTAATTTACGTGTTTTAGCTTATCATTATTATGTGATTTATGTAGTCATTTTACATGGATAGTCAAAAGTATTTAAATATTAAACGTGAGGTGGGAATGGATATAAAGGGGCAGTTTACCAATGGTTTATCTTCTTTTATGGAAAATTCAGCACTCAATCATTATATTCTTTCCATTGATAGTGTTGATGCCTCAGCGGAAATTTCAGTATTATCAATAGAAGGTAAAGAAGAATTAAATCAGCCATGGCGGTATACGATCAATTTTAATAGCCCTAATAAACATATCGCTATTGATTCTGTTC
>NZ_JBNRJF010000017.1:0-33225 GCF_050589305.1 Gilliamella sp. G0441
TTTTTTTGCTTTCGCTTTTACTGTCTCAAGGGCTGCGTATACTACGCTACACCTTTTTATTCGTCAAGATCTTTTTTCAAAATTTTTGATCCTGCTCACTAACCTCTTTTACCGCCTGCTTTCGCTGACGCCGTGTCAGTGGATGCGCATTATAGAGCCTTAAAAAAATCATGCAAGCGTTTATTGCAATTTTATTTCTGTTTGTGTTTTTTTTACCCATGCCGTATTGAAAACAAACTGATCCTATACAAATTTTACAAACTTTCTTTATTATTATTTATTATGTCAGTTATGATATGTTTGCTTTAGGCTAACTTTTTAAGATGGATTTTGCATATGCCTTTTACTTTCGCACACCCAGCAATTGTTTTACCTTTTAATAAAAAGCCTCAATTTTTTTCCATGACAGCCTTAATTATAGGTAGCATGTCTCCTGACTTTGAATATTTTCTTAGAATGAAAATAAAAAGTGATATGAGCCATACTTTATTTGGTATTGTTTATTTTGATCTGCCAATAACATTAATGGTTGCTTTTATCTTTCATTCCATCATTCGTAATGAACTAATCAAAAATTTGCCTCATTTCCTTTTTAAACGATTTGCTCATTATCTTACTTTTAATTGGAATCAGTATTGCTTGCATCATTGGTTTATTGTTTTGACATCAGCAGTAATAGGCATATTGTCTCATATTGGTTGGGATAGTTTTACTCACTTAACGGGTTTTGTAGTAAAACACATTCCTTTTTTACAACAGTCAATTTCCCTAAACAATATTGATATTCCTATCTACCAATTACTACAGCATGGCAGTACTTTGGTCGGAATGAGTTTAATATGCCTCTTTATTCTTAGATTACCGATCATGACTGATAAAAGGAATACGGTTAGTTTTCTATATTGGGGTTTGGTTATGATGATCGTTATAAGTGGTTTCTCTCTTTTTTTCGCTAATACTATCCATACTTTTGGTCAAAATGTGGTGAACTTTATTGATGCACTATTTTTAGGATTAATATTAGCACCACTTGTATTGAGAATTATACGGTGTTTATTTTAAACACCGTAATAGAATAGTATTGTTTTAGAATGTTAAAATTCTGCTTTTATTTTATTAGGTAAATCCGCCAAACTATCGATTACCCAATCGGCTTGAGCAACGACTTCTTCAGTGATTGGGTCGCCCGTTTTCACTAAAACGGTTTTTTTGACCCCAGCCCTTTTACCTGATAATAGATCTGAAAGTTTATCGCCCACCATATAGGAATTAGCAATATCAATGCCTAACTCTTTCGCTGCGGTTTGAATCATACCGGGACTTGGTTTTCGACATTCACAATGATCGACTAGTGGATCATGTGGACAATAATAGATACCATCTAAGTCAACACCTCTGTCTTGTAACGACCAATCCATCCATTCAGTTAAAGTATGAAATTGCTCTTCAGAAAATTTGTTTCTGGCAATTCCAGATTGATTGGTGGTAATAACTAACAAGAAACCCATTTTTTTGAGCTCTTGCATTGCCTCAATTACGCCGTCAATAAAGTGGAATTTATCAATTGTATGCACATAGTTATAATCGATGTTTATTGTCCCATCACGATCTAAAAAAATAGCAGGCTTCATATTTACTCATTTTCCTTTTATTTAGGTATTTACCCTAATTTGCATAATATATTATTGATTGACTTAGATGTCTAGACGTCTTAATATTCAACTATTCGCATTTTGCTTTTATATATTATGATACAATTACAACATATTTCGAAAACTTTTGAACATAATAATACGTTAATCCACGCATTAAAGGATATTACTATTAATGTACCCAAAGGTAAAATTTATGGGGTTATCGGTAAATCAGGCGCTGGAAAAAGTACATTGATTCGCTGTGTCAATCTGTTAGAAAAGCCGACAAGTGGTAAAATTTTTTTAGACAATCAAGAGATAACCAATCTATCTAATCGACAATTAATTCCTGTTCGTCGAAAAATCAGCATGATTTTTCAACATTTTAATCTTCTCTCATCACGTACCGTATTTGATAATATTGCTTTTCCTCTTGAACTTAATCGGACACCCAAAGCTAAGATTAAGCAAAAAGTCGATGAACTAATCGCGTTAGTTGGTTTGACTGAAAAAGCAAATGTCTATCCAGCCAATTTATCTGGTGGACAAAAGCAACGTGTTGCTATCGCACGAGCCTTGGCAAGTGACCCAAAAGTATTATTGTGTGATGAAGCAACCAGTGCCCTTGATCCAGAAACAACGCGTTCGATTTTAACTTTATTAAAAGAAATCAACCAGAAACTTGAATTAACAATCTTATTAATTACCCATGAAATGGATGTCGTTAAACAGATTTGCGATCAAGTTGCCGTTATTAGCAATGGAGAGTTAATTGAACAATCATCAGTAGGTGAAATGTTTTCCCATGCTAAAACCGATATTGCCCGTCAATTTATTCAATCTACTTTACATTTAAACATTCCTGATGACTATTTAACTAAGCTATCAAAAAAGTATAGAGAAGGACTTAATCCCCTAGTACGCCTAGAGTTTTCAGGTGTTTCGGTTGATTTACCGCTGTTATCGCAAATTGCTCAACAATTCAATATCGAAAGCAATATTATTAGCGCTCAGATGGATTACGCTGGTGGCGTTAAATTTGGTTTAATGCTAGCGGAAATGAAGGGCGAGACGAAAAGTATTGAATCCGCAATTGAATTTTTAGAAAAAAATAACACCAACGTAGAGGTGCTTGGTTATGTTTAGTTTTATTCCTTCTTTTAAACCTTTCGAAACCTTATTTCGATATTTAGCACACTACAATTTTTGGGGTGATTTTGTCGCTTTTTGCTCTTCTTTTAATGGTTTTAATGAAGCCATGTTATTTAAAATGGCACAAGCAACGGATGAAACACTTTATATGGTTATCTTATCTGGATTTTGGGGAACCGTTATTGGATTACCAATTGGTATACTTCTTTATACCACTCGTAAAGGACAAATTTTAGATTGTTATATCGCTAATAGTGTTATTTCATTTATAACGAATATATTTCGTTCAATACCTTTTATTATATTGATTGTTTGGATTATTCCTTTTACAACTTTCTTAATGGGAACGTTTATTGGTAAACAAGCTGCTGTTGTGCCACTAAGTATAGGTGTTTCACCATTAATCGCTCGCATGATTGAAAATGCATTATTAGATGTTCCAAAAGGTTTGATTGAAGCAGCTCGCTCAATGGGTGCAACGCCATTTCAAATCATTTATAAAGTATTATTACCTGAATCCTTACCGGTCATTGTTAATAGTATGACAATTACTTTAATTACGCTAACGGGTTATATTGCCATGGCAGGCGCTGTTGGTGCAGGTGGTCTTGGTCAATTGGCAATTCAATATGGTTACAATGGATACAAGCCTGCTATAATGAATACAGTTTTAGTTATCTTAATCATTATCGTATTTATTATTCAATTTATAGGAAATGCCATTGTAAAACGCGTAACTCATCATTAATTTTGGAGAAAATTATGTCAATTAAACAGCTAGCATTAATTACCACCTTAGTAAGTGCCTTTTTTTTAACGGGTTGTGATCATAGTAAACAAACAGTATCGGAAAATAACAATTCAAATCAATCAGATAATATGACTACACTTAAAGTCGGTGTTATTTCAGGGCCCGAACAAGAAGTAGCCGAAGTGGTAAAACAACAAGCTAAGGATCTTTATCATTTAGATGTTGAGTTGGTTATTTTCAATGATTATGTCACCCCTAATCAAGCATTAAATGATGGATTAATTGACGTAAATGCCTTCCAACATAAACCTTATTTAGATGAGCAAATGAAAGAGCGTGGTTACAAATTAGCTGTTGTCGGTAATTCATTTGTTTACCCAATTGCAAGTTATTCTCATAAGCTTAAACCAATCGACAATGCTACGCCAACGGGTGAAGGCGTGAAAGTGACATCTCCGCGTGGCGAAACTTTCTTTATTCCAGCTAACTCAACCATTGCGATTCCAAATGATCCAACTAATTTAGGTCGTGCACTACTGTTATTACAACATGAAGGATTAATTACCGTTGATAAATCAAAAGGTTTATTACCGACAGTTTTAGATATCACCAGTAATCCTAATAATTATAAACTTGTTGAGCTTGAAGCACCTATGTTGCCACGCTCTTTAGACGATGCACAAGTTGACCTTGCTATTATCAATAATGCATTTGCCGGACAAGCAAATTTAACGCCAAGTAAAGATGGCATTTTTGTTGAAGATAAAGAATCCCCTTACGTTAATATTATCGTTGCCCGTGAAGCCGATAAAGATAACGAGAATATCAAAAATTTTGTGAAAGCTTACCAAACTGATGCTGTAGCGCAAAAGGCAGATCAAATTTTTAATGGTGGTGCTATTCGTGGTTGGTAATAACTTACCAAAAACATTACTAAATCAAAAATCCGCCGATTTAAGGTCGGCGGAAACAATTAAAGACAAAATAGATAGAGTTATTGAGTAATATACTGCAGACCATACATTAACTCAGTAGAGCATAGTTAAGATCATGACCTGGCATATAGATCCCATTGGTATTATACATTCCCCTTATAGCGAAAAATTTGCTGTACCCAGACAACCGAATTTAGTTCCTGCTGGACATGGAGAACTTCATTTATTGGCACCTTATAACGATCCTAATAGTGTTAAAGGATTAGAACAGTTTTCACATTTATGGTTGCTATTTCAATTCCACCATATAGATCAGAACAAGTGGCGCTTAACCGTTCGTCCTCCTCGTTTAGGTGGAAATAAAACGTTAGGCGTATTTGCAACTCGTTCCCCATTTAGACCCAATCATATCGGGCTTTCAGCAGTAGAATTAAAAGACATAGTCATTAAAAATAAACAAGTTATTTTAAAATTAGGAAGTTTAGATTTAGTTGATGGCACACCTATAATCGATATAAAACCCTATCTACCTTATTGTGATAGTTATCCAGATGCCACTGCTGGCTATGCACAAACGTCTCCAGAAAAAAAATTAACAGTTGAATTTTCTTCTCAAGCATTAGAATCCATCTCTTTACATCAACAAAGTTATCCTCAATTGAAAGAGTTAATTACCCAAGTTATAGCTCAAGATCCTAGACCAGCCTATAAGCATCATAATACTGAAAAACAGACATATGGTATATGCTTGTATAATTTCAATATTCAATGGCAAATAGCCCAGCAACATGTAGTAGTTCAAGATATTTGTATCAATCCTGACCTTAAATCCGTTACCTAATATTTTATTTGAGAATTTTCCTACATATAAGAAATGTAATAGATCTCAGAACGCTGTGCACTTTTAGCTATCGATATATTAATAAATAAGAAAAATGAATTTAAAATTTAATAAAGGAGAGGGTCAACTATTAAATAGCTGACCGTTTTTACTCTAATAACATCATTTATATCAAAAAGAAATGATTAATTAGTGGTAATTGACGTGTTGCTTGTTTCTCATTTTTGCAATATCAATTTCATCAAAGATATAATGCTTACCACAATAGTCACATAGGATATCAATCTTACCGCCATCCTCTTTGAGAATTTCATCAATTTCATTTTGCGGTATTGTTACTAGACTATCTTCAAAACGTTGCCGAGAACAACCACATTTAAATGTAACATTCTCAGTTTCAAACAGTCGAACTTGTTCTTGATTATAAAGGCGATATAAAATTTCATCACTGGTTAGTTTAAATAATTCATCGCTCGTGATTGTTTCGGTTAAAGCGCATAGATGATCAAAAGAATCTTCAGTATTTTCATTAGCTGGTAACACTTGCAATAATATGCCGGCAGCCATTGGTTTATTATTGTAAACACCTGTTTTAACAAATAATCTAGTTGGCAACTGTTCAGACTGCATGAAGTAATTTTCAATACATCCTATTAGCGTCTCTTTTTCAAGTCCGACAATACCTTGATAGCGTTCTCCATTCTTGGGCGTAATGGTAATTACAATATAGCCATTACCCACCATATCTTTCAGTGACGCATTATCAGCAATGTCACCATTAACCCGAGCTACCCCACGTAATTGTTGATGATGATTGCCATTAACAACCGCTAAACGCAGAGGACAATCACCTTGTAATTGAACCGCAATATCGCCTTCAAATTTTAAGGTTGCGGTTAATAAACTCGTCGCAACCAGTAACTCACCCAATAAATTTTGTACTGCTACAGGATAATTATGGTTATCTAAAATTGCTTGGTAAGTTTGTTCTAAACGAGTTATTTCACCACGAACAGGGTGATTATCAAAGATAAATCGATTTAAAGTATCCATATCAATTTTTGTCGCCTTGTTGTCTATCATATTTAAATTTTATTAAATTACGCCGCTCTTTTTTATCCGGCTTTCTATCAGGATGTGGCATGGTTAATGCATTAAGCTTACGTGCTTCGGCAATTTTTTCACGTTTATCTAAGCTTTCTGGTGTTTCTTGATAAAGTAATTGAGCTTCTTGCGCAGGTCTCCGCTGCTCATTAATTGCAAGAATTTTAATTGTTTTTTGATCTGAACCTTGCCGAAGGGTCAATATTGCACCGACTTCCACTATCTTACTAGGTTTAGTTCGTTGACCATTATAGTGAACTTTTCCCCCCTCGACCATTTCACGAGCGAGTGAACGCGTTTTATAAAACCGTGCAGCCCACAACCATTTATCTAATCTTACTGGAACCATATTTTTCATTTTTTGTTTATCACTAATTCAGTTTTATAAGACAAAAAAAGCATTTCAAACATTTTTAATATATAAGGTCCACTTTATAAAAATCAATTGTCAGGTTTAATGCCAAAATTAGTATTATTGAAAATTATTGCACCTATTAAACTAAATGGTGCAAACTTCCCATATAATTCAGCAGTATAATTAGTCACTTCAGGAACGTCTTTTACTAATTTTAAGTCCGTTAATAATTGACTTGAGATATTAGATGCCTTAAGTACAAAAGATGAAAACTCTGTTTGGGTAGAATTAAGATTTGCTTTTATTTCAAGCACACCATCGTTAACCAGACCATTGAAGTTAAATGAATTATGATTATCTGAATCATAATCTATAACCAAATCGGGATGATTAATTTCCACACTATTGACTGAACCTCTTTCAGCCATAAAACTGAGTTTTCCAGATTCTAAGCCTAAATTTTTACCTTTTACTATTGTAATATTTGAGCCCGTTCCCTCGCAATTTGTAAATGTAAATGGATAATTTGGATCAACATTTAATATCATACTAGGAAGAACAGATAATTTTCCAATTTCAATTCTGCTAAATATTTCTGGTAAATTAAAATGTTCAAACGGTTTAGGTAATTGATAAATTACACCCGCCAGAGTTAGCTGATCTAACTTTAAAACATCATTATGCCAACTTCCTTTAAAGTTAATATTTCCTTTATTCCAAGTTGCTATTGCTTTTTGAATTTCAATATTATTTTCATCAAGTTTTAATTGAAGTAGTACTGAAGAAAATAAATTATCATACCAAACAACATTGTCTGCACTGAACGTTACAGCACTTTGGTCAAAATATCCTTCTTTATTAAAATGAATATTTTTCGCCTCTAAATTCCCCTTTTCTATTAAAAGAGAAGGAAGTTGTAAACTACTTTCAAATATCGATAATTGGTGAACAGTAAAAGTGGGCAAATATGTTGCATAGGCTTCCCAAAAATTATTTATGTGAGATTCATAATGGATATTATTTAATTTTAATTGCTCAATATCCCAACTTTTATCTGCAAGTATTTTTAATTTACTTATGAAAAATCCATTTTCAATATTTCCACCTAAATTTGTTATGGTCGTTACACCATCTCGATGAAAACCTTCAATAACAACCGAATTAATATCAAATTCATTAAATTGGAATTTGTTTAAAGTAAATTCAAATTGATATTTTTCGGTGTTTGAAAAGGAAAATGGCTTGATTCCACCATTTGCTTGTTGAAATTTGATTTTATCCGCGCCATCGTTAACAGAAATCGTAGCAGTTGAATTAATGAATTTTAAGAAATTTGCTGAAAAATTATAATTTTCAAGTTTAGTTTCATTCAATGTTCCATCAATAACAGTAATATAATTAAAATGGTTTAATTGCCACAAATCATTTTTGTCTAATCCGATGACTAATTTAGAAATATTAGCAATCTGTTGTTGATTATCACTAACGATAACATCATCCAACACAAATTCATAAACATTTAAAGGAGAATGGTGAACATGACCAATTGAGATAGTATAGGAACTTAATTTTGATAATTGCTCACTTATTATTTTTGCCCCAAAAGCCGTCTGTACTAAAAAATATGTTAGTAAAATCAAAGACCAAACAATGAACAAAAACATGATTATGTAAAATCGTATTCGTCGCATAAATAAATTAAATTGTTATAATAAGCCGTTCACAATGATACTACGATAAACGATTTTAGATGAAATAGCATCTTATTTTGATATAAATGATTTGTCGTTACATGAGTTTTGCAGTTAATATATAAATATTGATAATTGAAACGTTAAAATACCAAATGGAATCGATCACTCTGCCTTTATTTAAAGTAAGATGAGGGATTGTTTTTATTTAATATAAATAAAGCGGGAGAAACACAAATGAAACAAATCCCAATGACAGTAAAGGGAGCTGAATTATTACGTGCTGAACTTGAAGAGCTAAAAAATGTTAAAAGACCTCAAATTACAGCAGCAATAGCCGAAGCAAGAGCACACGGTGATTTAAAAGAAAATGCAGAGTATCATGCAGCAAGAGAACAACAAGGTTTTTGTGAAGGACGTATTCAAGAAATTGAAGGAAAGTTATCACAAGCACAAATTATAGACATTACCAAAGTCAAAAACACTGGCAGAATTATTTTTGGTGCTACCGTCACTGTTATCAATGTGGATACTGATGAAGAAACCACTTATCGAATTGTGGGTGATGATGAAGCTGACTATCGACAAAATCTCATTTCGGTTAATTCCCCTATTGCCAGAGGATTAATTGGTAAAGAAGATGGTGACACAGTACAAATCAAAACGCCTGGTGGCGATGTAGAGTTTGATATTGTTAAAGTAGAATATATTTAAAAGGTGAATTCTACTTGGTCATTTGATAATGATAAACAGGGCGAATACCCTGTTTATTAATCGTATTATTTAGGTAAAGTGATTTTTTTCTCTTCACTTGGTCTAAAAATGGTAAAAATAGAACCAACTTGTTGTACTGCAAGGGCATGCGTTTCACGTATGATAGCCTCACAAATAAGCTTTTTTGTCTCTCTATCTTCAGCAGACACCTTGATCTTAATTAACTCATGAAAGTTTAACGCATTTTCAATCTCTGCAAGCACACCTTCAGTAAACCCATTAGCGCCGATCATGACAATCGGTTTTAAATGATGAGCTTCACCTTTTAAATACTGTTTTTGTTTATTTGATAAATTCATTATTTTTTTATCACATTAAGTTGCAATTTTGTTATTCTACCCTTATATATATTTGTAATCAATTGAAGTGAACTCTTTACTATAAGGATTTATTCCCTGTGAGTAACAAAAAACGCTCAGCAAGCTCGACTCGTTGGCTTAATGAACATTTTAATGATCGCTTTGTGCAACAAGCACAAAAAAAAGGTTTACGATCGCGAGCATGGTTCAAATTAGAAGAAATTCAAAAAAGTGACAAATTATTTAAACCCGGCATAACCGTTGTTGATCTAGGCGCAGCGCCTGGTGGATGGTCACAATATGTGGCGTCTGTTATTGGTAGCAAAGGACGAATTATCGCTTGCGATTTATTACCGATGGATCCGATTGTCGGTGTTGATTTCCTACAAGGTGATTTCCGAGACGAAGCCGTGCTTAAAGCTCTACTTGACCGTGTTGGTGAAGAAAAAGTACAAGTCGTCATGTCAGATATGGCTCCGAATATGAGTGGTCAACCTGCTGTTGATATTCCCAGAGCAATGTATTTAGTTGAACTTGCCTTAGATATGTGTCGAGATGTCCTTGCCCCAAACGGCAATTTTATTGTCAAAGTATTTCAAGGTGAAGGATTTGAAGATTATTTAAAACAAGTAAGAACGATGTTTAAAACCGTTAAGATTCGTAAACCTGAAGCGTCAAGATCACGATCGAGAGAAGTTTATATCGTTGCAATGGGTATGAAGTAGCCAGTAGCACAATTTTGTAGTAACATTACTTCCTAATTTTAGTCGTAACTGTTAATTTTTATGAGAGGTTTTTCTTTTGAACGACATGGTAAAGAATTTACTGATCTGGGGAATTATTGCTGTAGTATTGATAGCTGTATTTAATCAATTCAGCTCAGTATCAAATAGCGGTCCTCAAGTCAATTATACTCAATTTAATTCCGATATCACCAGTGGTAAAATCCAAGAAGTGCATATTAATGGGCGCGAAATTATTGCCACAACAAAAGGTAATAGTAATTATGTGACTTACATTCCCTATTTTGATGAAAAATTAATGGATGACTTAGTCTTAAATAAAGTTGCCGTTTATGGTAGCCCAGATGAAAAACCAAGTTTGTTAGCAAGTATTTTAATCTCTTGGTTCCCCATTATTTTATTAATCGGATTTTGGATCTTTGTCATGCGTCAAATGCAAGGCGGTGGTAAAGGTGGACCAATGTCGGTGGGTAAAAGTAAAGCTCGGATGTTAGCACCAGATCAAGTAAAAACCAAATTTACCGATGTCGCAGGCAGTGAAGAAGCCAAGCAAGAAGTAACAGAAGTGGTCGATTTTTTACGTGATCCAGGGAAATACCAAAAATTAGGTGGACGTATACCAAAAGGTATTTTAATGGTTGGGCCACCGGGTACTGGTAAAACATTGTTAGCTAGAGCCATTGCCGGTGAAGCCAATGTGCCTTTCTTTAGTATTTCAGGTTCCGACTTTGTTGAAATGTTCGTTGGTGTGGGCGCATCACGGGTACGTGATCTCTTTGAACAAGCCCGCAAACATTCACCTTGTATTATCTTTATTGATGAAATTGATGCTGTTGGTCGCAAACGTGGAGCGGGTTCAATGGGCGGTCATGACGAACGCGAACAAACCCTAAACCAAATGTTAGTTGAAATGGATGGTTTTGAAGCTAACAGTGGCATTATTATGATTGCAGCAACAAACCGTGCTGATATTCTCGATCCTGCATTACTTCGTCCAGGTCGTTTTGACCGTCAAGTTCAAATTGATTTACCTGACTTAAAAAGTCGTGAGCAAATTCTGGCAGTACATGTACGTAAAGTGCCTTTAGGGTCTGATGTTAATCTAGCAGTATTAGCGCGTGGAACGCCAAATTATTCTGGTGCTCAATTAGCTAATTTAGTTAACGAAGCAGCACTATTTGCCGCTCGCCGTAATAAACGTTTAGTCACGATGGATGAGTTTGAAGAAGCCAAAGATAAAATCGATATGGGTACTCAACGTCGTTCATTATCCATGACAAAAGAGCAATTAACCAATACGGCTTATCATGAAGCGGGTCACGCAATTGTGGGTTATTTAATGCCAGAACATAATCCGCTCCATAAAGTCACGATTATTCCTCGTGGCGGGGCGTTAGGTGTCGCCTTCTTCTTACCAGAAGGCGATCAAATTAGTAAAACCCGTACTCAGTTAGAATCAGAAATTTCGACAGCTTATGCAGGACGAATTGCTGAAGGCTTAATTTATGGCGAAGATAAAATTACCTCTGGTGCTTCTAGTGATATACAATTCGCTTCAAATACAGCCAGATCAATGGTTACACGATGGGGTTTCTCAGATCGTTTACCACCTGCATTGTTTGAATATGAAGAGACTTCTTATGGAGTCATGAAGAAAATATCTGATGCTACAGCTAAAATTATTGATGAAGAAGTTAATGCAATCCTGCAACGAAACTATCAACGAGCTAAAACAACACTAACCGAAAATATTGATATTCTTCATGCAATGAAAGATGCTTTACTTAAATATGAAACAATTGATAAAAAACAGGTTGATGAACTGATGAATCGCCAGCCAGTCACGCCACCAGAGGGTTGGACAGCCAATGATGAAAAAGCAGCACAAGAAGTTCCAAATGAGGGTCGTGATACACCACCTGAATCGGATGATTAATCTGTTTTAATTTCTATAACGCGCTACGGCGCGTTTTTTATCGGATAACTCAGAAAAATCTAAAATAAAAACAGGTAACAAGCTTAAATGATTTTGCTATTATTTAGCTTATAACTAAGTTTAACGATAGCAAAATTGAGTAGCAGATGACTTAAATAAGGCATAATCATGGAAATTCGTTTCAACAATCAAATTATGGATCTCTCTTTTCCTCAAGTAATGGGTATCGTAAACATGACGCCGGATTCGTTTTCTGATGGCGGTAATTATAACAATCTTGATGATGCCATGCGTCGAGTTGATAATATGATACAAGCAGGCGCAACATTTATTGATATAGGCGGCGAATCAACACGCCCTGGTGCAGCCATCGTATCTGTTGAAGAAGAGCTCGATAGAGTAGTGCCTTTAGTTGAAAAAGTGGCTCGCTATTTTGATGTTTGGATTTCCGTTGATACCTCTAAACCTCAAGTTATGACAGAGTCAGCAAAAGCAGGAGCCCACTTAATTAATGATATACGAGCATTAACAGAGTCTGGTGCAGTCGAAGCCGCAGCCCAAACAGGATTACCAGTTTGCATTATGCATATGCAAGGCGATCCTCAAACCATGCAAAATGCGCCACATTATCAGCAAGACATCTATCATGAAGTCGATCAATTTTTTGCCCAACATATCAATCGTTGCATCAATGCAGGGATTGAGCGAGAAAAAATTATTCTTGATCCGGGTTTTGGCTTTGGTAAAACATTAGCACACAATTATCGATTACTAGCAACACTTGAAAAATTTCATCACTTTCATTTACCGCTATTAGTTGGCATGTCTCGAAAATCCATGATTGGACAAGTATTAAATGTTCCGCCTAAAGAACGTATGTTAGGTAGTGTTTCTTGTGCAGTAATTGCAGCGATGAAGGGTGCACAGATTATTCGAGTGCATGATGTAAAAGAAACCTTTGATGCACTGCGAATTGTTCAAGCTACTTTAGCTGAACAGGAATAAACGGGGTTTAACTTCAACAAAATAAGCCGTTATTTTGTTAAAAAGGGAATTTTTAGACAAATAAGATAAAAATCCCTTTTTGTTTTATTCTTAAGAATTTTCAACTTTTGGTATTACTGTTTCTAATAATCATTAAACAATAACAACACTTAAAAACATCACTAAACCGACATAATTATTATTTTGAAAAGCTTTGAAGCATCGAGTTCTATCACGATCGTTTATTAACCATTGTTGATAAAGAAACAGTAACGACATGATCGATATTCCACTATAATAAATAAAAGACAAATGATGATTAAAACCAATAATTATCAAACAAATCACCGTTATTATCTGTAAAATGCCAATTATCAATTTATCATAGTGCCCAAACAAAACAGCCGTTGATTTAATGCCAATTTTGATATCATCATTGCGATCAACCATGGCATATTCCGTATCATAAGCAACTGTCCAACAAATATTTGCCAAACACAATAACCAACAGGTTAACGGGAACTGTTCAATTGTGGCCGCATAGACCATTGGAATGCTCCAACTAAATGCAATCCCTAATACTATTTGCGGAAAGTAGGTATAACGCTTCATAAACGGGTAAATCATTGCAGTTAACAATGCACAGCCAGCAATCATCCACGACAAAGTATTTAAAAAGAATAATAAACAAGCAGCCATTAACAACAATATCAATAATGTCCATAAAGCATTCTTTGCGGTTAATACGCCTTGCGCTAACAGGCGGTGTTGGGTTCGCTCCACATGCGCATCAAAATGGCGATCGGCATAATCATTTACCACACACCCTGCCGCTCGCATCACAACAACACCCAGTACAAAGATAACAACAAGTTCAACTGGCGGATGAGGATTTGCAAGCCAAATTGCCGTTATAGTTGGCCAAAGCAATAGCAAGATTCCAATTGGTTTATCTAACCGCATAAGTTGTAAATAAGCTAACATATCTGATTTCTATCTTATATAACAATGGAGAAATTATACCTTTTCCTTCAAAAACTGTAACGCTCTCAATAATTGAGTCAAATTAATTGCTACAATTAACAAGCAGGCTCATTGAAGCATCTCTAAATATTGTTCTGCAATAACGGCAAGAGCAGCATAAAACGGACTAATTTGATTATGTTTTAATTGGTTTAAATAGTAAGTAGACCACGTAAATAAATGTTCATTTAATAATTGTTTTGCTGTTTGTGGCTGATTTTTTTCCAACAGTAATGCAAATGCCATTAACATTAATCCAAACTGATCTTCAGGCTCATTCATACCAGTAGACAGCATTAACCCTTGTTGCTGTAAAAATTCACGATAACGTTCTTGTGATTCCCCCATTAATAACTTTTCTTGATCCAAATAGACCGATCCCCAAGGTGGGGCAAGCATTTCACCTTGTCCTTCAAATAACAGTGAAAATTGATAATCAAGATCTTGATGGGATAATTCTGCCGCCAATCTTTGACATTGCTGACAAATTAATTTGGGATTTTGCCAATTAGCCAGCTGATCGATTTGGAGTAAAGCCTCAATCAACGGTTTGACGGTATCACTTCGAGGAGAATAGTAAAAAAATGCCCCAATGATTTTTGCTAAGGTGGCGGTAGTTAAATTATCCAATCTTATCTCTCTTATTCATTATAAAATGACTTAATTTGCTATGAGTAATTAGCTTCAATGATTATAGCGGTATTGACCATAAATTATAAAATGCAATGCGTCCACAAACCTCCCCCAAAAAAGTACAAGCAAAGGCTGTAGTACAAAGTATCGTCATATATTTTGTTCGCCAACAACTAAAAATAATCAACATTAGCGCCACGATTAATAAAATGCACTCGATTATCATCCAACTCAATTGCGCATTAGCCAGCGCCGGACTGATTGAAGTCATTAAATTAAAATAAGGTACCTTTGACAGCACAATTAATAAAACGCCAATAATAAAAGCACCAGTTCCTAATCGATATAGCCCAACCCTAGCACTAGCAATACCACCTAATGCCAGCATCGTTAGATACATTTGAATCGGTGTATAAACAGTATCCCACGTTTTCACTGTGGGTAATCTATACGTTAAAACAATCGTCCAAACAGACACTAAACTTAGTATCATCAACACGATCGCTAATAGTTGATTTATATAAGGGATGCGATTTATCTTTAAACAAAGCGGCTTAATAATATCAAGTTTTTCACTATTGGGATTAAGAGCAAAATAATTGAGTAACAAGGATACAAGCGTAACTCCAAACAATACACTAAAGGTAAAAATTTCATTACTCATTGGCGAACGACCGATACCCAAAATCACATTGAAGGCACGCATAGGATGCCCCAAATGGAATGAGGCAATTAGCATACCAAGAGCCATAAAAAGCAGTGCTAACCCATTAATTTTTTGTCTAATAACTTGTTTAGCTTGTGAATGATTGATGAAACAAGACAAGCTACTCAGCAATACCATTCCCGCAGATAATTGCCCCAATACCGTAAAAAAAACGAGTGGTAATTCATGCATATTAAACCTCCTCTGGATTGAGCACTTTACCCAATGTATCACCCGAACTCTTAGCTTGTGCATGGGGTTTAATCACAATATTGGGTTTAGTTAGCTCAGCATTAGGCAAAGGAGCAATATTACGTTCATTACCATAACGTTCACGTAATTTGCCTATCTCGTCAAAATCTAAAGCATGTTGCGGACAAGATTCGACACACACGGGCTTTAATCCTTCGGCAACACGTTCATAACAGCCATCGCATTTTGACATGACACGCTTTTGATGATCATACTGTGGTGCACCATAAGGACAACGCATTTCACAATACCGACACCCGATACACACATCTTGATTGACAACCACTAAGCCATCTTGCTTGCGTTTGTGCATTGCCCCCGTAGGGCAGCCTTGTACGCAAGTCGGCTCATCACAATGGTTACAGGCGATCGACAAATAATAAGTAAATGTATCATTCTGCCAAATTCCAGCTACTTGCTGCCATGCGCCACCACCATATTCATAGACTCGTCGAAAATGCACCCCAAGCGCATTATCTTTCTCGTCTTTACAGCTGACTTGGCAGGTTTTACATCCGGTACATTTGGAAGAATCAATAAAGAATCCATATTGCATTTTCATCATCTCCCTGTGACTTATGATGCCGAAGACATACTGGATATTGGTTTGATATCAACCAAATTGGTATGTTGTGAATTTGATTTTGCCAATACCGAAGGACGCAATGAAGTTAATCGATTGACACACCCCCCAATATCGATACCCACTGCATTGGTTTTTGCCCATAACCCTTGTGGAATGGCAATCACTCCGGGTAATATGCGTGGCGTTACTTTTGCAGGTATATATAATCGACCGCGATCGTTAAAAACTTCGACTAATTGACCATGCTTTATGTGTCTCTGCTGAGCATCAATGGGATTGATCCACAGACTACTGGCAACAGCCTCACGCAATTGAGGGAGATTGCTATAAGACGAGTGGCAATGTCCTTTAATATGAAATCCAATTAACTGTAATGGGTATTTTTCTTGTTTCAGCTTATCTTCGCTTCCTTCAATTGCGGGTAAATAAGCTGGGATAGGATAAAGTTTATCATCCTGCTCAAATTCCCATTCACGCGCAATTTTCGCTAAGGCTTCAGAATAAATTTCAATTTTGCCCGATGGGGTATTTAACGGATGATTAACGGGATCATCGCGAAAAGCTTTTAAAGCAATGTGATTATCACTATCGGCTAATTTACGATCAATAACCCCCATACCGTCTGTTTCGGCAAAAGACGGTAAATCAGGATTTTGTTTGCGCATTCTTTCATAACTATACGCTATCCACTCCTCTTGTGTTCGTCCTTCCGTAAATTTATCTTTAACACCCATTTTTTCAGACAATTCGGTTAGCACATCATAAGCCGGACGATTTTCCCAAAGCGGCTTAATGGCTTGTTGCATACGAATCACGTAGTGATAAGCGCCCGATGCATAGGAATTATTAATTAAATCATGACTTTCCACTGACGACACATCAGGTAATAACAAATCGGCATACCTTGCTGAAGCGGTCATATGCGTATCCCAAACCAAAATAAATTCACATTTTGATTCATCTTGTAAAATCTGATGGGTTCGATTGAGATCGGCATGCTGATTACCAATCACATTGCTTGCATAGCTCCAGATAAACTTGATACCAACATCCAATTTATCTTTACCCAGTATATAAGCATTTTTAGCTGTCATGTTCTGCGGTTCTTCAATCGCTTTAGTCCATAAAAAAAATGGAATACTGGTTTTAATCGGATTTAACAGATTCAGACCAGGAACTGGATAAGTCACGCTTCCGCCCCAAGTTCCGATATTAGTACCTTGTTTGCCAAACTGACCCGTGATAATTGGCAGTATCATAATCGCTCGGGTAGTATGCTCACCATTTTGCCAACGCTGAGCCCCCCAACCTTGAGAAATCCATGCCGCTTTAGCATTGACAATATCTAATGCAAGCTGACGAATTTGTTTAGCAGGAATACCGGTCTTTTTAGCTGCCCATTCAGGGGTTTTAGGCGTTCTGTCATCACCTAATCCAAGAATATAAGATTTAAAATCACTAAAAGGCGGTGCACTATCAGGTAATGAGTCAGCATTCCAGCCTACACAATATTGATTGAGCATTGCATCATCAATTCTATCTTCTTCTAGTAAAGCATAACCGATTGCAGCAACTAAAGCGGCATCCGTTCCAGGAATAATTGGAATCCACTCAGCATTGTAACCCACAACACTTTCACTACGCCTTGGATCAATAATAATCACCCTTGCTTTACTTTGTGATAATGCATTGAATAGCTCGGTCACCTGCCCTCCACCCGACATTCTGGTTTCAGCAATATTTTGTCCAAACATTACCACTAGATCAGAATGTTTAATTTGGTCTATTAACGACTCTTTTGCATTGCCATAAATATAAGGTTGAATAGCGGTTATTTGACCACTTGAATAATCACCATGATAATTAAGGTAACCACCAATCGTACTCAAGAATCGCTTACAAGCACTACGCCCAGAAATATTTGCACCTGTAGTACCTGTACCATATTGATAATAAATAGACTCGTTGCCATATTGATTAATGGTATACTTGAGTTTATTTGCCAATAAAGCGATTGCTTCATTCCATGAAATACGTTTGAATTTACCTTCACCACGCTTACCCACTCGCACCATAGGATATTTTAAACGCTCAGGATCGTAAGTTCGCCAACGTACCGCTCTTCCTCGCAAGCAAGGACGAATTTGATGCAGACCAAAGACAGGATCATTAATTCCGTCTTCCGAAGAAATTTTAGTAATAATATCATTCTTCACATGGACTTTTAGAGGACAGCGACTACCACAGTTAACTAAACAAGCACTATAGACGATTTTTTCCTCATTATCCGAACTGGCAAGACTATCATTGTCATTAACATTAGGTTCTGCGTACACAAATGGGGATTGAATGGTATTGGCTAATGCCGCAACGCTCCCAATTGCTAACGATTTTTGTAAAAAATCTCGTCGGGTTATCTTATTATCTGACTTGCTCATTTTGTTCCCTTATGTCTATTTGGGATTTATTTATCATAATACTTTAGATGGGCTGATAAAATAGAAAACGGCATAAACCGTCTTTTAACTATCAATAAATTAAGGTAATAACAATTATTCTCAATAAATACTTGGTAAAAATACTGAATTTGCTTTTCATTATAAATTTAATTTCATGCATCTTAAAGAAAGATTGGTATAATAAGGTCATTTATTCGAATAAATAGAAAAACTATGTCACAATCTACTTATAACGCTGTTGATATTGAAGTCTTAAAAGGGCTCGATCCTGTTCGTCATCGTCCAGGCATGTATACCGACACGGCTCGCCCAAATCATTTAGGGCAAGAGGTTATCGATAATAGTGTCGATGAAGCAATAGCCGGTCACGCTCGTCAAGTTAAAGTCACGCTTTATGAAGATAATTCATTAGAAGTCATTGATGATGGGCGGGGTATGCCTGTTGATATTCATCCCGAAGAAGGGGTACCAGCGATTGAATTATTACTTTGCCGTTTACACGCTGGCGGTAAATTTTCTAATAAAAATTATCAATTCTCTGGTGGACTTCATGGTGTGGGTATCTCAGTTGTTAATGCGCTATCTAAACGGGTAGAAGTGACCGTTAACCGAGATGGTCAAGTATACCAAATTGCGTTTGAAAATGGCGAAAAAGTCGAAGATCTTCATGTAACTGGTACGTGTGGACGTCGTAACACGGGCACAAAAGTTCACTTTTGGCCAGACGAAAAATATTTTGATTCACCAAGATTTTCAGTACCCCGTTTATCTCATCTACTCAAAGCAAAAGCGGTACTTTGTCCTGGTCTTGAAATTATCTTTAAAGATAAAATTAATAACACCGAACAACGCTGGTGTTATCAAGATGGCTTAAAAGATTACTTAATGGAATCCGTCAGTGGTTACTCACTACTACCGGAAGAGCCATTTACCGGCAGCCATACCGGTGATACAGAAGCCGTTGAATGGGCACTCTTGTGGATGCCGGAAGGTGGCGAACTGTTAACAGAAAGCTATGTTAACTTAATTCCTACTGTGCAAGGGGGTACCCATGTCAATGGTTTACGCCAAGGACTGCTTGATGCAATGCGCGAATTTTGTGAATTTCGTAATTTGTTACCACGTGGCATAAAATTGACGGCTGATGATATTTGGGAACGCTGTGCTTATGTGTTATCAGTAAAAATGCAAGAGCCACAATTTGCAGGACAAACCAAAGAGCGCTTATCATCCAGACAAAGTGCTGCATTTGTATCTGCCATTGTTAAAGACGCCTTTAGCTTGTGGTTAAATCAGCATGTACAAACCGCTGAATTACTGGCTGAAATGGTGATCTCCAGTGCACAACGACGATTAAGAGCTTCAAAAAAAGTTATTCGTAAAAAATTAACTAGCGGTCCGGCATTACCGGGCAAGCTTGCGGACTGTTCATCACAAGACTTAAGCCGAACTGAACTTTTTTTAGTGGAAGGCGATTCCGCAGGTGGCTCAGCTAAACAGGCTCGAGATCGGGAATATCAAGCGATAATGCCATTAAAAGGTAAAATTCTAAACACTTGGGAAGTCTCATCGGATGAAGTCCTTGGTTCTCAAGAAATCCACGATATTTCGGTCGCGATTGGTATTGATCCTGATAGTGATGATTTAAGCCAATTACGATATGGTAAAATCTGTATTTTAGCCGATGCCGATTCTGACGGTTTACACATTGCCACCCTACTTTGTGCGCTATTTGTTCGTCACTTTCGTGCAATGGTCGAACACGGACATGTTTTTGTTGCTATGCCACCATTATATCGTATCGATCTTGGTAAAGAAGTCCATTACGCCTTAGATGAAGAAGAGAAAGAAGGAATTTTAGATCAACTTAAACGGAAAAAAGGCAAACCAAATGTACAACGTTTTAAAGGTCTCGGTGAAATGAATCCACTGCAACTGCGTGAAACAACGATGGATCCGAATACTCGCCGTCTAGTACAGTTATCATTAGATAATTCAGAAGAAACAATGGCGTTAATGGATATGCTACTTGCTAAAAAACGTTCGGAAGATCGCCGTGAATGGTTGCAAGAAAAAGGTGACCAAGTCCAACTTGATGTCTAACATAAAGAATGATTTAGAGGAACAATAATGAGTGAGATAACTCATGACGGAGTAGAAGTTCAGTCGCTACGTACCTTTACAGAAAGCGCTTATTTAAACTACTCTATGTATGTCATTATGGATCGTGCACTACCTTTTATTGGTGACGGTTTAAAACCAGTGCAACGCCGTATTGTTTATGCCATGTCAGAACTAGGGCTTAACGCTCAGGCTAAATTTAAAAAATCAGCGCGTACTGTCGGTGACGTTTTAGGTAAATATCATCCACATGGTGATAGCGCCTGCTATGAAGCAATGGTATTGATGGCACAACCGTTTTCTTACCGTTATCCATTAGTTGACGGACAAGGTAACTGGGGGGCGCCAGATGATCCAAAATCCTTCGCTGCAATGCGTTATACCGAATCACGCCTATCTAAATATGCCGAACTACTATTAGGCGAATTAGGACAAGGTACGGTCGATTATACTCCTAATTTTGACGGTACATTACAAGAACCGAAAATGTTACCGGCAAGATTACCGAATATTCTTTTAAATGGTACTACAGGTATTGCTGTTGGGATGGCGACCGATATCCCACCCCATAATATTCGTGAAGTGGCCAATGCAGCGATTATGCTGGCAGATAATCCGAAAGCTACGCTAAGCGAAGTGATGGCTCACATACAAGGGCCTGACTTTCCAACTGAAGCAGAAATCATCACCCCACCACAAGATATAGAAAAAATCTATAAGACGGGACGTGGCTCAATTCGTATGCGTGCTGTATGGAAAAAAGAAGAAGGTGATATCGTTATCACTGATCTGCCACATCAAGTTTCTGGTGCGAAAATTTTAGAGCAAATTGCCTCACAAATGCGTGCCAAAAAACTACCATTAATTGAAGATTTACGTGATGAATCTGATCATGAGAATCCAACACGACTCGTCATTGTACCTCGCTCTAATCGTGTTGACTTAGAACAGGTCATGAATCACCTATTTGCCACAACCGATCTGGAAAAAAGCTATCGGGTCAATATGAATATGATTGGGCTAGACAATCGCCCATCCGTCAAAGGGTTAGTTGAGATTTTAACTGAATGGTTAGAATATCGTCGTAATACGGTAACCAGACGTTTAAACTATCGTTTAGACAAAGTATTAAAACGCCTTCATATTTTAGATGGTTTACTTATCGCCTTTTTAAATATCGATGAAGTCATTAATATTATTCGCTATGAAGACGATCCTAAAACAGAGTTAATGCAACGGTTTAATTTAACTGAAATCCAATCTGAAGCGATTTTAGAGTTAAAACTTCGCCATTTAGCTAAACTTGAAGAGATGCGTATCAAAGGTGAGCAAAGTGATCTCGCTAAAGAGCGTGATCAGCTTCAAGCATTACTCGGTTCGCCTAGAAAATTGAATAGTTTAATTAAAAAAGAGCTTCAACAAGACGCTGATAAATACGGGGATGAACGCCGTTCTCCGATTGTTGAACGCAGTGAAGCAAAAGCCATTACCGAACAAGAACTAATACCGTCAGAACCGGTGACCATTGTCTTATCTGAAATGGGCTGGGTAAGAGCGGCTAAAGGTCATGATATTGATCCAACGGGACTGAGTTACAAAGCTGGCGATAGTTTTAAAGCGGCCGCAAAAGGGAAAAGTAATCAACCTGTGGTATTTATTGACTCAACAGGCCGTAGCTATGCTATTGAACCCAATACATTACCTTCAGCGCGAGGACAAGGCGAACCACTTACGGGTAAATTAGCATTACCTGCTGGTGCAAGTGTTGAGCATGTTTTGATGTCAGCGAATGACAATCAAAAATTTTTACTTGCCTCAAGTGCGGGGTATGGATTTATATGTCAATTTAGTGATTTAGTCGCACGTAACCGAAACGGTAAAGCCATAATTAATCTACCGAATAATGCGAAAGTACTCACGCCTATTGAAATTTCAAATGATAAAAGCTTACTTTTATCCATTACCCAAGCAGGACGGATGCT
This sequence comes from Gilliamella sp. G0441, assembly GCF_050589305.1. Classification (NCBI taxonomy): domain Bacteria; kingdom Pseudomonadati; phylum Pseudomonadota; class Gammaproteobacteria; order Orbales; family Orbaceae; genus Gilliamella; species Gilliamella sp. G0441. The sequence continues at coordinate 22,962 of NZ_JBNRJF010000017.1, forward strand.
TATTTTCCCTGTAAAAGATCTTCCCGAACTGGCAAAAGGCAAAGGAAACAAAATAATCTCATTATCCAATGCAGATGACAGCCTTGCTTATATGATTTTAATTACACCGGAAACATCCATCACCTTATATGTTGGCAAACGCAAACTTACCCTAAATCCTGTTGATTTACAAAAATTTAGGGCAGAACGTGCTCGTAAAGGTAGCGCTTTACCACGTGGACTACAAAAAATAGATCGAATTGAGGTAAACAAATAGTATGTCTTTTATTTGGGCGATTATTACAGGCTTTGTATTAAGCATTGTATTAAAATCGGGATGGGGTTATTTACTTGGATTTTTTGTTGGTCCAATGCTCTATCAAACCCTTTGTAACAAGTTAAACCAGCAAAGAACGCAAACTAATCCAACTTTATATTTAACCATTGTTTTTGAAGTACTTGGTCATCTCAGTAAAGCAAAAGGCGTGGTCACACAAGATGACATCAATCTTGCACGCCATTTTATGGATAGACTACAACTTGATAGCAACAGTCGACGACTTGCGCAAGACTCATTTAATCGAGGTAAAGCTGCGGATTACCCTCTTCGAGCTCGTTTAAAAGAGATATATATTCAATACCGCTTTCGACGTAATGTGTTAAATATTTTTTGTGAACAACTCATTCAAGCGGCACTGGTTGATGGTCATTTAGATGAAAAAGAGTCACAAATATTGTATATTGTGGCAGAAGAATTTAATATTCCTCGTCAACAAATGACCATGTATATTAAAATGATGATGGGAAGCTACCATTTTCGTCAAAATGGTTATCACCAAAATCAATACCAAGATCAGCATTACCAATATCAACAAAATCATCAACATCAGGGCTATCAAGGTCGTTCAGCACAATCAGATCTACAAAATGCATACAAAATTTTAGGTATCGAATCATCAGCCGAAATTACAGAAATAAAAAAAGCATATCGAAAACTAATGAATGAGCATCATCCCGATAAGTTAGTGTCAAAAGGCTTACCTAAAGAGATGCTTGAAGCTGCCAAAAAACGCGCTCAAGAGATTCAAGCTGCTTATGATCTCATAAAAGTATCGCGCGGATTTAAATAGAGACAACAACGATGATGCATTGGCGTTCAATTATTCGAATTGTAGGATTATTGATAACATTATTATCTGTTTTCATGTTATTACCTGCTCTAGTCGCATTAATTTATCGTGATGGCGCTGGTGCGATATTTCTTCGTTCTTTTTTTGCTGCCTTGATTTTAGGCGGCTTATTGTGGTTACCAAATCGACACCAACGTCACGAACTTAACACCCGTGAAGGTTTTTTTATTGTGGTGCTATTTTGGGTTGTGTTAGGCACTATTGGCGCTTTTCCATTTATTTTTGATAATCACATCAATTTAAATTTAACAACAGCATTTTTCGAATCCTTTTCTGGTCTAACAACAACGGGGGCAACCACCATTGTCAAGTTAGACCATTTACCTAAAGCATTACTGTTTTATCGACAATTACTGCAATGGCTTGGCGGAATGGGGATAATCGTGTTAGCGGTTGCTATCCTACCGTTATTGGGTGTTGGGGGGATGCAACTTTATCGTGCTGAAATTCCCGGCCCACAAAAAGACAGTAAAATGCGACCACGTATTGCCGAAACAGCAAAAACCCTTTGGTCTATCTATATTCTACTTACCACACTATGCGCAATCTGCTTGTGGTTTGCAGGCATGAATGTATTTGATGCTATCTCCCACAGCTTTTCAACGATTTCAATGGGGGGATTTTCCACCCATGATGATAATCTGGCTTACTTTAATAGCCCGGCAATCAACTATATTGTTACCCTATTTTTAATCTTATCTGGCTGTAACTTTGCGCTCCATTTTGCCGCATTAAGCGGTTTCTCAATAAAAGTTTACTGGCGAGACCAAGAATTTAGAACCTTTATTTTCATTCTATTGATAATAATTGCCATATGCGCAGTGGTTATCTTTTTCTATAAACCTCATCGCCTTAGTATTGATAAAATCATATTACAAGTCGTGTCCATATCATCGACAGCCGGATTTTCTGTAGATGATATTAATACTTGGCCTTCATCATTACCTATTTTTCTACTTTGTGCCTCGTTCATTGGTGGTTGTGCCGGTTCGACGGGGGGTGGCTTAAAAGTGGTCAGAGTACTACTTTTATTTATGCAAGGTTCGCGTGAGCTAAAACGATTAATTCATCCAAACGCTATCTATACCTTAAAATTAAATCATCGAGTTGTACCTGAACGAATTATCGAATCAGTTTGGGGATTCTTTTCTGCTTATGCTTTAGTTTTTCTAATTAGTTTATTTATCATCATGGCAACAGGCGTTGATGCAACCGACTCTTTTTATATTGTTGCCTCTTCACTCAATAATTTAGGTGTTGGACTTGGTAGTGTCAGTGATAATTTTGCGCATGTCAGTGATGTGGTAAGATGGGTTATGGTTGTCGATATGCTATTTGGACGACTAGAGATATTTACATTATTAGTCCTTTTTACACCAACATTTTGGCGAAGTTAACCTTAAACTCAAACACCCATAAAAATAAAACTTTTTGCCAAATTATGCAAAATTCATAAATATTTTATTGATTATTTAGTCAATTACATAGAAAATTAGAATGCAGCATGTGCTGTGTTTATTAGAGGTAATCACCTGACATATGGAATGGATCATGGATCCTACAATCTGGATTGGTTTATCCACCCTGATTGTACTTGAAATCGTCCTTGGTATTGATAACATTGTTTTTATTGCCATTCTTGCCGAGAAGCTTCCACCACACCAACGCGATAAAGCACGCATCACTGGTCTTGCTTTTGCATTAATTACTCGCATTATTTTATTAATGTTCACCGGTTGGTTAGTCACACTTACGACACCACTATTTACAGCGTTTGGTATTAGTTTCAATGCCCGCCAACTTATTATGTTAGTGGGAGGCATATTTTTACTGTTTAAAGCCACCATGGAACTCAATGAACGTCTTGAAGGTGCAGCTCACGAAGAAGGAAAATCGAAAAAAACCTCACACTTTTGGACTGTCGTTGTTCAAATCGTTATTTTAGATGCCGTGTTTTCTCTCGATTCTGTGATTACGGCAGTCGGTATGGTTGAAAATATTCCTGTCATGATTATTGCCGTTTGTGTGGCAATTTGCATTATGATGGTCGCAAGTAAACCGTTAGCCTATTTTGTCAATTCGCATCCCACCATTGTTATTCTTTGCTTGAGCTTTTTGTTAATGATCGGCTTTAGTTTAGTTGCGGAAGGATTTGGTTTTGCCATTCCAAAAGGCTATTTATATGCCGCTATTGGTTTTTCAATCATGATTGAGTTTTTTAATCAGTTAGCCATATTCAATCGTCGCAAAGCATTGAATAAAAAACCATTGCGAGAACGGACTGCCGAAGCGATCTTACATCTACTGAAAGGCGATGTTGAAGAAGATCCGGATACTCACACAATTGATACGGTGTCAGATAACAATAAAAAAGAATCTGTCTTTAACCATCAAGAACTCAACATGGTTGAACGCGTCCTTGGACTGGCACAGCGATCGGTCAGCAGTATTATGACAGCAAGGTTAGATGTTGATATGGTTAATATCAATGACGACCGTGAAACAATTTTGAAAGAGATTTTTGAAAATCCTCATTCACGATTAGTCGTGACTGATAATGCGTCGATTGATGAACCTTTAGGCATTATTCAAGTTAACGACCTGTTAAAAGATGTTTTGCAAAATAAAGAGCCAATCGATATTAACGCTTTAATTAAGCAACCGCTAATTTTTCCCGAGACGGTATCGTTACTTGTTGCGTTAGAACAATTTAAAAAAGCCAAAACCCATTTTGCTTTTGTGGTTGATGAATTTGGTTCCATGCAAGGCGTGGTTTCAGTCACCGACATCATCGAAACTATCGCTGGCGATTTTCCAACCGAAGAGGAAGAAATTGACGCCAAACATGATATTCAATGTCTGGATGATAATACGTGGATTGCCAATGGCTATATTCCGGTTGAAGAGTTGGTTCGATTTGTCCCAATCCCAATTGATGATAAACGTGAATACCATACTCTTGCAGGATTATTGATGGAAAAAGCACAGCATTTACTTGAAGTCGGTGAGACCATGCAAATAGGTGATTACCTATTTGAAATAGCTGAAATTGAAAGCCATCGTATTTTAAAAGTTAAAATTACTCTGAACAAACTTGATTCAATTTAATGAACCAAGGGCATACTCAATCGTAACTCATTATTAATGAGTTACGATATCTTAAAAAACCATTCAATATTCTTTATCCTCATTAAAAATCCAACATTAGATGTTGAACAATTGGTTTTAAGGATTATTTTCGTTTTCTAACAAAACAATAACAAGTGATTAGATTTGTCTCCATTACGCTATAAACAGATGAGTTAACCAAAAACAGGGAAATACCTATCCTACTATCTATTTAAAGATGCTATAAAATACGCAGATAAATTATGATTAATTTAATCAGGATTTACTATTTCATCATCGCAACTTAATGACTATATGAAATTTACTATTAAAGTCAGTTTTTAATACAGGTATTTATCAATAAAGACTGAGCAGAATAATGCTTGACCTGTTAAAAGAACCAGTAATAATAATGCAGTGAATTTTGTACTGTATAAGCAAGCCAATCACCACAATTGTCACGCTTCACTAATGATAAGCAAAAGTGTGGTTATGGCATTATACAAATATTCATTATTATTAACCTAAACTAGGCCTTAACTTATGAATTCAATATTCGAAAAAATATTTCAATTGAAAGCAAAAAAAACCACCATTGGTACTGAAGTGATTGCAGGATGTACGACATTTCTTACTATGGTCTATATCATCTTTGTTAATCCTTCCATTTTGTCGGCAACAGGCATGGACACCTCAGCAGTATTTGTATTAACCTGTTTAGTAACAGCCTTTGCATCGATTTTAATGGGCATGTTTGCTAATTTACCGATAGCGTTGGCGCCTGCTATGGGACTCAATGTATTTTTTGCCTATGGCATGTGTGGCGCAATGGGCTATTCTTGGCAAGTAGGAATGGGTGCTATATTTTGGGGATCGTTAATCTTTTTTGCATTATCCCTTTTTAAAGTTCGCCATTGGCTAATAGAACATATTCCACAATGTTTACGTGTTGGTATCAGTGCGGGTATTGGACTGTTTATTGCATTTATGGGCTTTCAAAATATGGGGATTGTGGTTAGTTCTCCATCAACATTATTAACCTTAGGCAATATTCTATCTCTTAAAGTCTTATTAGGTTCTCTGGGTTTTTTCATTATTATTATTTTAGCTGCGCGCAACTTCCATGCAGCGGTTTTAATCTCTATTCTCGTGGTCACATTGCTTGCTCTGTGGCTGGATCCTAATATTCATTATGAAGGCGTCGCCTCTATTCCACCAAGTGTTTCAAGCGTAGTCGGTCATGTTGATTTAGCCGGTTCGCTTAATATCGGTATAATGGGCGTGATATTTTCCGTCATGATCGTCAGCTTATTTGATTCATCAGGTACGATTTTAGCCTTGACCGACAAAGCTGGCATTTCAGACGAAAAAGGACGTTTTCCTAAAATGCGTCAAGCATTATTAATTGATAGTTTCAGCTCTTCACTTGGTGGGCTTTTTGGGACTTCATCAGTTCTCACTTACATTGAAAGTTCAGCGGGTATTTCCGTAGGTGGTCGCACCGGTTTAACTGCTGTTGTCGTTGGGATTTTATTTTTAATGATGACATTCTTATCACCTTTAGCGCATTTAGTCCCGACTTATGCAACATCTGGCGCACTAATATTTGTGGGAATCTTAATGGTATCAAGTTTAGTGAAAGTTAACTGGTCTGATTTAACTGACGCAACACCTGCCTTTATTACTGCCTTAATGATGCCTTTTGCTTTCGCCATTACTGAAGGGGTTGCACTTGGTTTTATCTCTTATGTGGTATTAAAAACTTTTACCGGTAAATTTAAAGAACTCAATCTTTGTGTCATCATTTTTGCTGTACTATTTGCACTTAAATTTATCTTTATCGATCATCATTAATCGTCATTCCTCATCAATGCTATTGATGAGGAACCCCTCAATCTTTAACTAATATATCCCCCTTTCAGTTGGCATAAACTTGAAAAAGTGAAACTTTTCATTACTCATTTATTGGGCATTTTCTTACCAATGAATAAAGTCTATGTTCGATAGTTAAATGCGAGCAAAAACTTGACATTATCCTTGTTGAGGTCTAGAATCTTGCGACCCAAAACTTATATATTTAGGTTTTGGTCTACAGTTATTAATTACGTATCTAAAATGCAATTTTAAATTTATTTTAATTAATCAGGAGCTTATTAATGGCAACAATTAATCAGCTGGTACGCAAACCAAGAGCACTTAAGGAAGTTAAAAGTAACGTTCCTGCACTTGAAGCATGCCCGCAAAAACGCGGTGTTTGTACTCGTGTTTACACGACTACACCGAAAAAACCTAACTCAGCATTACGTAAAGTATGCCGTGTACGTTTAACCAACGGTTTTGAAGTTACTTCTTACATCGGTGGTGAAGGTCATAACTTGCAAGAACATAGCGTGATTTTAATCCGCGGTGGTCGTGTTAAAGATTTACCTGGTGTTCGTTATCACACTGTTCGTGGTGCATTAGACTGCGCAGGTGTTAAAGATCGCAAACAAAGCCGTTCTAAATACGGTGTAAAACGACCTAAAGCTTAATGGAACTCCGTTAAGTAAGGCCAAACTATATAATTCCATTTAACTCATTTGAGTTTTGGGTAAACCTGAAAATTTATAACATATAAACGGAGTATTCCAATGCCACGTCGTCATGTTGTCGGTCAAAGAAAAATTCTACCTGATCCGAAATTCGGTTCAGATTTGCTGGCGAAATTTGTAAATATTTTAATGATAGATGGTAAAAAATCTATCGCAGAATCAATCGTATATTCAGCTCTTGATAAATTAGCTGAGCGTAGTGGAAAAGACCACTTAGCAGCTTTCGAAGTTGCACTAGATAACGTAAGACCAACTGTAGAAGTTAAGTCTCGTCGCGTTGGTGGTTCTACATACCAAGTTCCTGTTGAAGTGCGCCCTGTTCGTCGTAATGCACTTGCAATGCGTTGGATTGTAGAAGCTGCTCGTAAACGTGGCGATAAATCAATGGCTCTACGCCTTGCGAATGAACTTATGGATGCTTTTGAAAACAAAGGCACTGCTGTGAAAAAACGCGAAGATGTTCATCGTATGGCTGAGGCTAATAGAGCGTTTGCACACTATCGTTGGTAATCTTTCCACTGGTATTAAGTGGCTTGAAATTAGACTGACAGCACATATCTACTGTCAGTCAACCTAAATGATATTTTATTAAGCAAACGATTCTAAATAGAGGATTAATATGGCTCGTACAACCCCTATAGCACGCTACCGTAATATCGGTATCAGTGCACATATTGACGCAGGTAAAACGACAACTACTGAACGTATTTTGTTTTACACTGGCGTAAGTCACAAAATTGGTGAGGTTCATGATGGCGCAGCTACCATGGACTGGATGGAACAAGAACAAGAACGTGGTATCACTATCACGTCTGCGGCTACAACTGCATTCTGGTCTGGTATGGGACAACAATTTGAACCACACCGTATCAATATCATCGACACCCCGGGACACGTTGACTTCACCATCGAAGTAGAACGTTCTATGCGTGTTCTTGATGGTGCAGTAATGGTTTACTGTGCGGTTGGTGGTGTTCAACCTCAATCAGAAACAGTATGGCGCCAAGCTAACAAATATAAAGTTCCGCGTATCGCATTTGTAAACAAAATGGACCGTATGGGTGCTAACTTCTTACGTGTGGTTGAGCAAATCAAAACACGTTTAGCGGCAGTGCCTGTTCCATTAGTATTACCAATCGGTGCTGAAGAAGGCTTTACTGGTGTTGTTGATTTACTTAAACGTAAAGCAATTAACTGGAATGATGCAGACCAAGGTACAACCTTTACTTATGAAGATGTACCAGCTGATATGGTTGAGCAAGTCGAAGAATGGCGTGCAAACTTAATCGAAGCTGCAGCAGAAGCTAACGAAGAGTTAATGGAAAAATACCTAGGTGGTGATGAGTTAACTGAAGAAGAAGTTAAAAAAGCACTACGTGAACGCGTACTTGCTAACGAAATCATCTTGGTAACATGTGGTAGTGCATTTAAAAATAAAGGCGTTCAGTTCATGCTTGACGCAGTTATTGAGTATTTACCTGCACCAACCGATGTTCCTGCGATTAAAGGTGAATTACAAAATGGTGAACCAGCAGAACGTCATTCAAGTGATGATGAACCATTTGCTGCACTTGCATTTAAAATTGCAACTGACCCATTTGTTGGTAACTTAACCTTCTTCCGCGTTTACTCTGGTGTAGTTAACTCTGGTGACTCAGTACTTAACTCAGTTAAAGATCGTAAAGAACGTTTTGGTCGTATCGTACAGATGCATGCGAACAAACGTGAAGAAATCAAAGAAGTTCGTGCGGGTGACATTGCAGCAGCAATCGGTCTTAAAGATGTCACAACGGGTGATACGCTTTGTGCTGAAAATTCACCAATTATTCTTGAAAGAATGGAATTCCCTGAGCCGGTTATCTCGGTTGCAGTTGAACCAAAAACTAAAGCTGACCAAGAAAAAATGGGTATTGCTTTAGGTCGTTTGGCAAAAGAAGATCCATCATTCCGTGTCTGGACTGATGAAGAATCAAACCAAACTATCATTGCTGGTATGGGTGAATTACATCTTGAAATCATCGTAGACCGTATGAAACGTGAATTTAACGTTGAAGCGAATGTCGGTAAACCTCAAGTTGCTTACCGTGAAACAATTCGTACAACAGTTAAAGACATCGAAGGAAAACATGCAAAACAATCTGGTGGTCGTGGTCAATACGGTCATGTTGTTATCGACATGTATCCATTAGAAGCGGGTGGTGCTGGTTACGAATTTGTTAACGAAATCAAAGGTGGGGTAATTCCGGGTGAATTTATTCCTGCAGTAGATAAAGGTATCCAAGAGCAATTGAAATCAGGGCCTTTAGCTGGCTATCCTGTTGTGGATCTCGGTGTGCGTTTACATTTTGGTTCTTACCATGATGTCGACTCATCCGAAATTGCCTTTAAACTTGCCGCATCAATGGCATTTAAAGAAGGCTTCATGAAAGCTAAACCTGTGCTTTTAGAACCAATTATGAAAGTAGAAGTTGAAACCCCTGAAGATTATATGGGTGACGTTATCGGTGACTTAAACCGTCGTCGTGGTATGATCGAAGGCATGGATGATACTGCAACAGGTAAAACTGTTCGTGCGCAAGTACCTCTTTCAGAAATGTTTGGCTATGCGACAGACCTTCGTTCACAAACACAAGGTCGTGCTTCTTACTCTATGGAGTTCTTGAAGTATAACGAAGCACCTTCAAACATCGTAACAGCAATTATTGAAGCTCGTAAAGCGAAATAATTATTTATATAAATAAAGTAACACTTCCCTACAAAATGAGGGAAGTGATTTAATAAAGGAACATTAAGATGTCTAAAGAAAAATTTGAACGTACAAAACCCCACGTTAACGTTGGTACAATCGGCCACGTTGACCATGGTAAAACAACTTTAACTGCTGCAATTACGTCTGTTCTTGCTAAAAAATACGGCGGACAAGCTCGTGCATTCGATCAAATCGATAACGCACCAGAAGAAAAAGCACGTGGTATTACCATCAATACTTCACACGTTGAATACGACACACCAACTCGTCACTACGCACACGTAGACTGCCCAGGCCATGCTGACTATGTTAAAAACATGATCACTGGTGCAGCGCAAATGGACGGTGCTATCTTAGTAGTAGCAGCAACTGATGGTCCAATGCCACAAACTCGTGAGCACATCCTTTTAGGTCGTCAAGTAGGTGTTCCTTACATCATCGTATTCTTAAACAAATGTGATATGGTTGATGATGAAGAGTTATTAGAATTAGTTGAAATGGAAGTACGTGAACTTCTATCTCAATATGACTTCCCGGGTGATGATACACCAGTTATTCGTGGTTCAGCGTTAAAAGCGTTAGAAGGCGATGCAGCATGGGAAGACAAAATTGTTGAATTAGCGGAAGCGTTAGACACTTATATCCCA
>NZ_JBNRJF010000018.1:0-32469 GCF_050589305.1 Gilliamella sp. G0441
AATTCAGTGATAGCATTGACATTACTCCACAAGAACGAACAATTTACGAGAAAATATAAGTAAAGATGTTTATCAATATTATGTTTTTATTTAATTTTTCATTTTTAAAATTACCCAAAATAAGAAATTATCCATAATTACAAAAATTTCTTAACTATTCTGAATTTCCACCGTTTTTTCACTCTATCAACTTGCATTAGCTGCTTTGAGAATGGACTTTTTACGTATTTTATGAGGTTTATTCCCACCGCTAAACTATGCGGAGGCAAGTCCTACTCGATTGTTTCGGATTATTTGGGCAGACCCGCTCAGGCTTATGATGATAAAGGTGAGCTGGTTTGGCAGGTAGAATTTGACATCTATGGCAGAATACGGGAAGATATCTTTAACAATAAGTTATTTATTCCGTTCAGGCAACTGGGGCAGTATGAGGATGTTGAAACGGGGCTTTATTACAATCGTTTTAGGTATTACGACAGTAATACAGGAACTTATATAAGCCAAGACCCCATCGGTCTGCAAGGAAATAATCCGAATTTTTATGCTTATGTGAGTGATACAAATACAGAAGTGGATATATTTGGATTAAGTAAGTATAATCCGATTGAGGTTTTAGGAAGAGAAGTATATCAAAATCCTGTTGATTTTGGCGGAGGTGTTCCAACTTTTGTTGACCCTATTGTAGGGAAAACCAATCCTACTGTACAAAAATTACTTGATGCAGGGGCTTCAAATTATGATTTGATGAGTAAAGGAAAGACCCCTTAGGTCTTGCCGGGAATAACCCTAATCTTTATGCGTATACCTTCGACTCCAATACAACGGTCGACCCGTTTGGGTTGGATATAATAAATGGTGTTCCTCAAAACCCAGGTGTTGTTAGACGTTTTATGTCTAAAGCTGAATTTAAAGAATTTAATATGTTAGATTTAAAAATATTATCTGATGAGTATACAAAAGCTCAAAATGAAGTTAAAGATTATCTTAGAAATATAGATATTGAGCATTTTGATTATTTAAAAAATAAAGATATCTTACTTAAACTAATTCATAGTAAACTTTTTGAAGCTAAAATATTCGAAGTAATGTTACACTTTGATAAAGATGAAGCAATTAATTTTTTAAAAACAGTATATTTAGAAGGTAACCCTAGAAATAAAGTATCTTTTTCGACTAATTTAGATGTAATGTTAGACGATTACAAAGAAATATTAGGAAAAGATGAGTATAACAAATTAATAGATAGCCTATCAAAATCTACTAAAAATTTTTATCCAATAAAAAAAGCGATTGAATTTGTAGAGGATGAATAGCTTAAATAAATAAGATTAATTTTAAAATGAGCTAGCAAAAAAAAAATTAAACAAAATAAAAAAAGCCAACTTTTAAAGTTAGCTTTTTTTATTTAAGAATTCTTATTTAGTTTGTCCAAGAGTTCCCATTCGCTTTTAGGGATTAACTCTAAGAGTAAGAATACCGTTATTAAAGGTGTGGATGTTTGGCAATAAATAAATATTATAAAATGGAAATTGCAAAACAAATAATTGATTCAAGTCAATATAAAAATTTAGTTGATAATATAAAGAAAAGTACAAGGCTAAAAGTTCTTAGCGAATATAGAGATGCTGTCGCAAGTCGTGATGAACAAAAGATGAAATTGGCAAATTTGTCAAAAGAAGAAGCAATGAAATTACTCGAAATGGATAAAGATTTTTTCAATAAATTTGTCTTATATAAAATGCAAAAATTGATGAAGAATATCCAAATGGAGAAGAGCCTGAACAAGAAAATGATAATGAAACAATACTTGGTTACTCAAAAAATTTTTTACTCCTTTATCTAATTGAATATTTTTTGCTTAAAACTAATCCTTCTGGATTAGAGCCTTATCTAAAAGCTACTCGTATTCCAAATGCAAAAAAATATGAAAAAGAACTAAAAGAAATTTATAGTAAACTTTAAAACAAAACCGCTTCGATTGAAGCGGTTTTTTTGTATCAAAAAAAGAAAAAAAGGGACAAAAAGGTTTGGCAAAGCCACGCATTTATAAAAATTGCTTCACAAAATTTGGTTTCTTGTCCGTTTATGGCTGTTAAAGCAGCCCAAAATAAAAAGTTATCCAAAATTATGCTAAATCGTTCCAATCCCTTTACTGTTCTGCGTTTCCACTTTTTACACACTATCAATTTGTATTTGGGCGGTTTGAGAATGGTTTTTTTAATATTTTTGGCGGTTTAGCGTTTTTTTTCAGATTTTTTTGATCTGTTTTAGTTCACAATTTTAAAAATTAAGATGTATAAAATTATCTTCCCACTGCAAAGCTATATGAGTGCAAGTCCTACTCGATTGTATCGGATTATTTGGGTAGACCCGCTCAGGCCTATGATGATAAAGGTGAATTGGTTTGGCAGGTAGAATTTGACATCTATGGCAGAATACGGGAAGATACCTTTAACAATAAGTTATTTATTCCGTTCAGGCAACTGGGGCAGTATGAGGATGTAGAAACGGGGCTTTATTATAATCGTTTTAGATACTATGACTCTGAAAGTGGTTGCTACATAAGCTCCGACCCCTATTTCTATTGCAGGGGGCTTAAATACTTACGCTTACGTGAAAGATTCCAATACTTGGACTGATGTATTGGGATTACAGTAAGGGCAAACTTCCTTTTTAAAAGAAGGTTTTTCAAGTGATTGGGTTGCACCCCATGTTAGTTATGCCCCAGAAACAAATACTATGAAAATGCAACTTGTCAGACAATTTGTTTACTCAAAAGTAAGCCACGTTAGAGGAATTAAAGATTACAGAGAAAAGCATAATGGGGAAGGATATGAACAAACCAAGAAAAAACAAAAGATGAATGTAAATCATAAATCTTAGAAAATGAATAATATTTTTTTTACGAACCCAAATTTAAAATTTCAAGTTTCAAATGGAAGTTTAACAAAAGAACAAATTGAAAGTGTAATTGCACAAGACTTTAAGGGCAAGGATGATTTTGTCCAGTTTTATCTTTTACAGAACGGAGTATATTTTACAGAAGGAGCAGAAATAAGTACAGAATATTTCCCTACAGATGAAGACCAATATTATGAGCTGGAAATAGAGAGTATTTATAGAATTGACCAAATACAAAAAATATGGGAAGCAATAAAAGAGCGTTCCTCTGAAGCAAAGAAATTTATGAAAACTCATTTTCCATTTGCTGGAAATGCTGGCGGAAATGATTTTTTTATTGAAATTCCTACAGGAATAGTAAAGTATGTTTCTTGGGAATATGACCTTGAAGAAGGTTTATACAATGTGGTAGCAAATTTTAAATCTTTCTGTTTGGCAATAAAACCTTTGGAATAACTGCGTGTCTATTTAAGATAAAAGAATTTTAAAAAACCGCTTCGATTGAAGCGGTTTTTTTGTACCCAAAAAGAAAAAAGGGGACAAAAAAGTGTGGCAAAGCCACGCATTTATAAAAATTGCTCAGCAAAATTTGGTTTCTTGTCCGTTTTTGGCTGTCGAAACAGCTCAAAATAAAAAGTTATTCACAATTACACTAAATCTCATTACTGTTCTGGGGTACCACCTTTTTACACACTATCAATTTGTATTTGGGCGGTTTAGCTTTTTTTTCGTTTTTTCAGAGTTTTCGAGCTGTTTTTAATTTGCAATTTTAATAATTAAGATATGTAAAGCTATCTTTCTACGGCAAAGCTATACGAGGGAAAGTCCTACTCGATTGTTTAGGATTATTTGGGCAGACCGGTTCAGGTCTATGATGATAAAGGTGAGCTGGTTTGGCAGGTGGAATTTGACATCTATGGCAGAATACGGGAAGATACCTTTAACAATCAGCCGTTTATTCCATTCAGCCAACTAGGGCAGTATAAGGATGTAGAAACTGAGCTTAATTATAACTGGTTCCGATATTATAATTCTGAAACCAGCTTAGATATTAGCCAAGATCCCATAAAACTGGTGGAAACAACCCGAATTTTTATGCTTATGTGCATGATAGTAATGCTGGGATGGAGCCGTTTGGGTTGTCTAATCATCCATCTAGTTATATCACTTTTACAGATAGTAAAGGGTTAAGCTTAACTGTAAATGGTTATACAAATATAAGTCATTTACCCAATAGAGAATTGGAAGCATTGTATTATGCAAATTCAGGCTCAGGTTGGGGATTATCACCTAAAGATAAAAAAGGAAATACAATAGTTTTACACCACTACAAACAAGTTCCAGAAGGTACTATCGTTGCAATGCCACAAAAGCATCATGGTAAGCCACATACAAATCCAGGGCAACATTCTTAAGGAAAAAAGAAAGGAGGAGGATTAACTGTTGATGAGCGAGCTGCTTTTGATAATTGGAGAAAAGAATATCATGCATATTTAGCTAAAAAAGAACTGGAAGCCAGAGGTATAAAGGTAAAATGTAAATAATTATGAATAGAGAATTATATAATAGAATTAATATTTTTTTTTCTAAGAAGGAAAATCAAATATTTAGAGGTAATCCTGTTTCAGATGAAGAAATAGATAAAGCACAAAAAGAGCTTCATGTTAAATTTATTCAGGATTATATAGATTTTTTAAAAAATTTTGGAGGAAGTTATGTTGGTGTACCAATATATGGGTTTAATAATTCAAAGATGTTATCTAGTCAAACAGTAGTAGATATAACTAATGAGTTTAGAGAAAATTATAAACAAGATAATAGATGTCCTATAATTCAAGAAAGTTATGTTATTTCTATCACTGGAAGTGGAGACCCTGTAATGGTAACACCTAGTGGAGAAATATTAATTTTTTATCATGATAGTGATAGTCAGGAAATATATTCTCAATCATTTTCAGAATTAATTGAGAAAAATTTATAAAAAGAAAAAATAATTCAAATGAGTCTTTTTTAAGAAAATAATCATTTTATTCCGTTCAGGCAACTGGGGCAGTATGAGGATGTTGAAACGGGGCTTTATTATAATCGTTTCCGTTACTATTCCCCGGAAGAAGGCTTATATATTAGCAAAGACTCAATCGGACTCGCAGGAAATAACCCGAATGCTTATGCGTATACGCATGATTCAAATACGATGGTAAATATTTTCGGGCTCAGTGAAGGTAGTGGGACTTTAGGGCGTAATATGAGCAAAGTAAGCATGACACATGGGTTTGATCCTTTCATAAGAGGAGATTTTCAAGCACATCATGTTATACCTCATGAAGTTTGGATTAACAATCAAGATTTTTTTGATAAAGTAGGCTTAGGAGGAGCTAAAGATAAAGCTACAAATGGAGTGTTTTTACCTAAAAATCAACAAGTAGCAAATAGTTTAGGTTTCGATTATTATCATCGAGGTAGTCATCCAGATATAAATACAAATATGGAAACTCGATTAAACGATATTGTAAATAAGTATAATAATGGAGAATTGACAAGAACACAGCCTAGAAAAGAAGTAAGTAAACTTCAAGCAGAAGAAAGAAGTAGGTTAAGTCAAAGAAATAATAAAGGAGCAGCAATAAAATGTCATTAAAAAGTAATAAATGGAAGAATCCCAGATGATAGAATTAGCAAATAAAAAAATAATAGATTTTGCAGAATCTCAAAATCCAAAAGTTTGGCATCAAATGACTATGGATTGGAATTGGGATAGTGAATATAATTTTTTGGATTGGTTAATAAATAATCCAAAAACAGATAGGGCTACTATTTTAATGATTTATTGGAAATCTTCTCCTAGTCATGGATTTAAAAATAAAATTTTATTAGAGGAACGTTATACAAATAATTTTTATAATAATCAGAATATTTATTTTAATCCTAAAGATGATGAGGGAGATGATTGGACAGAATATAATAAAGATGGGGCTTTTGAAATACCAAAAATAATGTTTACGCAATTAGAGGGAGAATATATAGAATATCCTAATGGGTATATAGAAGGTATTCCAGAAAAATTATTTTATGAAATTGAAGAATTATATGAATAAAATATCAAGATGAAATTTTAATATTATAAAAAAGCCAACCTAAAAAGTTGGCTTTTTGTTTTAAGAGTTCAGCTTATCGAGGAGTTCCAGTTCATCTTCGGGGGGATAAGAGAACGCAGGAGTTGGAGGATGTTGTATAAGTCCCCTTTGTTGTGTTCCGTATAATTGGGGAACGAAATTTCTGCTAATAAAGCCGTTTGCGTAATTTTACAGGGAGATTTAAGGGTAAAGCCTAAATTCTCATAATCAGGAATCAATTTTAGATATGGTAAAGTTATTAATAATGCTTGAGGTTTAAGTTTTTTTTTGTTTTTATAATGATTTTTTCTATAAAATTTGTATTCCAATCTACAAAAATCCGATCAAATATATGGTGCATCGGGTAAGATTTTAAAGGATAAAAATTGGAATTATATTTATGATAAACAGGGAAATCTTATTTTAAAAACTCCGAGAAATTTAAATAATTTTGCCAATAATCTACCAAAAAATTCATCTTTCTTAAGTGAAAATACAAATTCTAAGAACAATTTTTGGATTGAAGAAAATGAATTTGACCGTAAGACCGAAATACGGCGATATTCAAAATCCGAACTCAAACAATACGATAAAATACGAAAAAAAAGAACGCTTGAAAATTCTGACCCTCCACAATGGCAGCAATGTGACTGGGAATACCGATGGCTGGGTAACGGAATGTTACAAGCGGTACCAATCCTCAGGGGAAATGGATCCGTTTTGAATACGACGCTTTAGGAAGAAGAACAGCAAAAATTGTAAATACAAAGATTTATCGTTATCTTTGGGATGGTAATGCATTACTTCATGAGTGGTTTTATTAGAATGAGCGGCGTCCAAAGATTATTTCTGATGAGCTGGGAATGCTTATGTTGGAACAACCCGAACCGGTTGAAAACCTGACTACTTTGGTTTATGAGGAAGGAAGTTTAGTACCCACTGCAAAGCTATATGAGGGCAAGTCCTACTCGATTGTATCGGATTATTTGGGCAGACCCGCTCAGGCCTATGATGACAAAGGTGAATTGGTTTGGCAGGTTGAGTTTGACATCTATGGCAGAATACGGGAAGATATCTTTAACAATAAGTTATTTATTCCGTTCAGGCAACTGGGGCAGTATGAGGATAAAGAACTAGACGGGCTTTATTACAATCGTTTCCGTTACTACTCCTCCCAAACCGGCGCCTACATCTCCAAAGACCCCATTGGCCTTGCCGGAAACAACCCGAACCTTTATGCGTATACGTTTGATTCTAACTCCGAGGTGGATGTGTTTGGGTTGAGTGAGTGTGGAGGAAAAGTACATAAGGATTTTAAATCTGGAGCTTCTTTTTTAATGACTGGAGATGCATACGATTTTTTTGGACGTGGAAAAAGTCATTTAGGTAGACCAGACGGACAATTTGTTGCTCCAACAAACCAGATAAATGATTTATTAAAAAAATCTAAAGGAGATATTTCAGTAATCGAAAAAGGATTAGGTATACCTTCTGGTGAATGGGCTAATAAGGGAGGATTGTATAAAATAGATATACCTAAACCATCAGAACATAATTTAAGACTTCCAACCTCTAATTTATCAGGAGCTAATGAATTGTTTATACCGGGAGGTACAACCTCTGGAGGAATTGCAGAAGCTGTGGTAAATTAAGTACCGGTAAGTCAAGTAATAATTACAAAAGTATTGTGAAAAATGTTTATAAGAAAAGACGTTAATGAATTATTTGCTCAAGCCGTTCAGAAAGATCAAATATTTGATTATTTAACAGGCCAGAATGGATATGAAATTAGATTAAATGAGGCTTATATGCCTACAGATATTATTTCAGCAACTTCTAAAATTGATGAATATTTAAATAATAATCCAAAATTTGATAAAAATAAGATAATTGAGGCTTTTATTAAAATTAGTCTTAGCCCTGAATGGTCTTGGTTAATAATTTATTATTCAGCATATTTTGAAAAAAGAGGAATGAATTTTTTGCCGGTTAATGAATTATACAACAATGTAGAAAAAAATAAAGAATATCTTAAAAAAGACAATGGTTGGATATGTTTTAATTTTACTCCAAGATATAATAATTTGTGGGATATAATTGTTAATGAAAATAATAGATTTATAGAAGAAGGATATAAGCTACCAAAATTAGAATAAAAAATATAACAACATAACAAAAAAGCCAACTCAAATGAGTTGGCTTTTATTTTTTTCTGTTTCAACTATTCAACTTATCCAGTAGTTCCAGTTCATCCTCAGGAATAAGGGAGCGAATGAGTTGTAAGATGTTGTAGATATCCCATTTGTTGTGTTCCATATAATTCGGATACTAAATTTCTGCCAGTAAAGCCGTTTGCCACTATTATAACTAGAGTTAAGCGTGAAGCCTAAATTCTTATCATCAGAAATAAATTTTAGATATGGTAAAGTTATTAATAATGCTTGAGGTTTAAGGTTTTTTTCCGTTTTTATTCTGAACTTAAACAATACGATAAAATAAGAAAAAAAAGAACGCTTGAAAATTCTGACCCTCCCCAATGGCAGCAGGGTGACTGGGAATACCAATGGCAGGGCAACGGAATGTTACAAGCCGTACGCAATCCTCAGGGGAAATGGATCCGTTTTGAATACGACGCGTTAGGTAGAAGAACAGCGAAAATTGTAAATACAAAGATTTATCGTTATCTTTGGGATGG
Source organism: Gilliamella sp. G0441 (assembly GCF_050589305.1). NCBI lineage: Bacteria > Pseudomonadati > Pseudomonadota > Gammaproteobacteria > Orbales > Orbaceae > Gilliamella > Gilliamella sp. G0441. The sequence goes on from NZ_JBNRJF010000018.1 coordinate 8,710, forward strand.
TAATGCTTTATTGCATGAGTGGTTTTATGAGAATGAACGGCGTCCAAAGGTTGTTTCTGATGAGCTGGGAATGCTTATGTTGGAACAACCCGAACCGATCGAAAACCTGACCACTTGGGTTTATGAGGAAGGAAGTTTAGTACCCACAGCTAAGTTATGCGAGGGTAAGTCCTACTCGATTGTATCGGATTATTTGGGCAGACCCGCTCAGGTCTATGATGACAAAGGTGAATTGGTTTAGCAGGTTGAGTTTGACATCTATGGCAGAATACGGGAAGATACCTTTAACAATAAGTTATTTATTCCGTTCAGGCAACTGGGGCAGTACGAAGATAAGGAACTAGGCGGGCTTTATTATAATAGGTTCCGATATTATGACAGTAATACGGGAACTTATATAAGCCAAGACCCTATCGGGCTAGCAGGAAACAACTCGAATTTTTGTGCTTATGTGAGTGATACAAATACAGAAGTGGATATATTTGGATTAAGTAAGTATAATCCGATTGAGGTTTTAGGAAGAGAAGTATATCAAAATCCTGTTGATTTTGGCGGAGGTGTTCCAACATTTGTTGACCCTATTGTAGGGAAAACCAATCCTACTGTACAAAAATTACTTGATGCAGGGGCTCCAAATTATGATTTGATGAGTAAAGGATATACTCCGATTGGTATTGACGGAAAACAAATGAATCTACATCAAATTCTAGGTGATGAACCAGATCCAATGGTTGAACTATTAGACAGTACACATATAAAATATTATTAACCTTTACACGGCTTAATAAAAGACGGTAATAGTTTTAGAAACAACAGAAAGCTCAAAAATCAATACGAAAGATTCCGTAAAAATTATTGGAAAGAAAGAGCAAAATCATTTAAAGGTTGTCATTGATAATAATATTTTTATGAATTACATCAAAAATTTAAAAAAAAGCGTAGAATTCGAATATTGGTTAGGTGCAGATAATGATCAAATTCATTACATTGAAAAAGAGTTAAATATAAAACTTCCAAAGCAATACAAAAAATTTTTATCTCAATGCGGAATGTGCAATTTTGGAGATGTTAATATACTTGGAATTGCAAAAGATGAGAATAGCATTACATACCCAGTAGTAGAAATTACTAAACAAATGAGAGAAGAAGTAAATCTTCCTAATGATTTAATTGTTCTTAGTTACGAAGTTGGCGAATATCTAACTCTGTATAAGGTTTCTATAAATCAAGAATTAGAAGATAATGCGATTTATGGAGTAAACGTAAAATATGATTATGAAAAAATGAACATTGGTAAAATAGAAGAATTATTTTCATCATTTGAAGAATACTTTAAAGATTTTATTGAATTAGGTTATTAGATAAAAACCGCTTTGAGGAAAGCGGTTTTTTTGTATCAAATAAGAAAAAAAGGGGTAAAAATTGTGTGATAAAGCTCTCTTCCCACAGCTAAGTTAAGCGAGGGTAAGCCCTACTCGATTGTATCGGATTATTTGGGCAGACCGGTTCAGGTCTATGATGATAAAGGTGAGCTGGTTTGGCAGGTAGAATTTGACATCTATGGCAGAATACGGGAAGATATCTTTAACAATAAGTTATTTATTCCGTTCAGGCAACTGGGGCAGTACGAAGATAAGGAACTAGACGGGCTTTATTACAATCGGTTTAGGTATTACGACAGTAATACGGGAACTTATATAAGCCAAGACCCCATCGGTCTGCAAGGAAATAACCCGAATTTTTATGCCTATGTACACGATACAAACACTTTGATAGACCCTTTCGGTTTAAGCCCTATTCCTATTGATAGATTTCCGTCTTGGATGCCGACAAAGCAAGGGTATCAAAGACATCACATAATACCGTACAGTTTACGGAATCATACTCTATTCCAAAAATCGGGATTGGATATTAATAATGCTACAAATATGAAGTATTTACCAGTAGCCGAAGGAATAGACCCTAATCCAAACAAATCTTTACACAAAGGAGTCAATTCCGTACACGCAGATTATAATGATATAATGGGCAAAAGACTTGATGCTCTTGAAAGGGTTGCAACAAAAGAAAATGGAGTCCAACGAGAATACAAACGGATATTCACAATTTACAACACCGGACAAGAGCCGAGTTAGATTCAGGTAAATTAAAATGTCATTAGATTATGTTATATGAATTAAGAACAAGTATTTTAAATGAGTTAGCTATTGTTGATTTGTCGAGCATCAAAGAAAAAGATTATGAGGAATATTATAATTATTTCATTGAGGGGCTTAATGATAGAAAGTTCCTTGAACATAAAAAACTTGTTTTTACAGCTCAACAAGGATATAACAGTAATAATATAGAGAAGATTGATTATTTAAAATGTTCTTCGCCTGTTCCTATTTTTTCTCAACAATTTGTTGAAATATTGCAGGACAAGTTAAGGCAGGATATGGAGTTTATTCCCTGTAAAGTTATCTGTGATAATATTTCGTATGATTTTTATGTAGGTAGGATTTTAAATTTCATACAACTAATAGACAAAGAAAAATCAGAATATTATGAGTTATCAGAGGGCGAAAAAATTATGGATATTCCTGTTTTTAGTAGTTCCGTCAATACCGATTTTTATATAGCTCGTGATAGTGAAGAAAAAAATCTATATGCAATTACAGATAAAATGAAAGAGGTACTAATAGAACATAATTTCAATATCAAACTAAAAGAAGTTTAAGACTTTAACCGCTTTCTTCAAAGCGGTTTTTTTATCTCTTTCCGCTCCAAAACCGGAAGAAAAAGGGGGCAAAAAAGGTGTGGCAAAGCCACGCATTTATAAAAATTGCTCAGCAAAATTTGGTTTCTTGTCCGTTTTTGGCTGTCGAAACAGCCCAAAATAAAAAGTTATTCACAATTATACTAAACCTCATTACTGTTCTTGGGTACGAGCTTTTTACACACTATCAATTTGTATTTGGGCGGTTCAGCGTTTTTTTGTTTTTTCAGAATTTTTCGAACTCTTTTTAATTCGCAATTTTAAAAATTAAGATGTGTAAAGCTATCTTCCCACAGCTAAGCTATGCGAATGCAATTCCTACTCGATTGTATCAGATTATTTGGGCAGACCCGCTCAGACCTATGATGATAAAGGTGAGCTGATTTGGCAGATGGAGTTTGACATCTATGGCAGAATACGGGAAGATATCTTTAACAATCAGCCGTTTATTCCGTTCAGGCAACTGGGGCAGTATGAGGATGTTGAAACGGGGCTTTATTATAATCGGTTTAGATATTACGACAGTAATACAGGAATTTATATAAGCCAAGACCCTATCGGGTTAGCAGGAAACAACCCGAATTTTTATGCCTATACGCATGATAGTAATACATGGATAGATCCTTTTGTATTAGATATCTTTAGTATTATTGATTGGACGGCTCCTGATCCTAGTAAAGGAGGAATAGGGTATACTTACAAAATTTTCCAAAAAGATGTAAATTGGGATTTAATTGATTCTAAACATAGAACTAATTTAGATAGAGCTTTAGGAGGACTAGCTCCTATAGGAGCAGATGGCAAATCTATAAATTTACATCATTCCAAACAACAAGCACATGGCCCTCTATTTGAATTGTCAGCTACTTCACATCAGCAATATGGACATACAAATGCTTTACATCCATATAGAGTAACTCCTAATTCTGATGGGACTAAATTTAATCCGTATGATCCAGTTGATAGAAAAGCCTTTGATGTTGATAGAAAACAATATTGGAAAGATAGAGCTAATGCTGAAATAGAAACAAGAAAATTAAAAATAGGATGTAAATAATATGTTAAAACAAAATATTAAAAACTATTTAGATGAAGAATATGGTACTGTTCTTCCAGAGTTCCAAGAAAAATATAAAAATACTTTATCAAAATACCACATTAATCCCAATAGTGCATTTTTTGAATTTGTATCGAAATATAGTGATGAATATTATGGTAAATATGGTTTATTATATGATATAGCAGCAGATTTAAGTACAGATGATAATGTCACACAGATATTGCATGAGAAAGAACAAGTCCCTTTAAAGTATATTTCATTATTTAACTTAGAGACAGAAGATTATTTGTTATATAATAAAGAAAATGAGCATGTTGTACTCATAGAGGATGGAAATATTGATAAACTAAAAAATAATAATTTTGATAAAGAATGGAATAGTTTTAATGAATTTTTAGAAGATTTCTTTGAATTAAATTGATAATAACAAGCCAACCTTTTAGGTTGGTTTGTTATTTCTAATCTATTTAAAGCGTTAGATAAATTATCTTTAAGTCTTTTTAGTTTTAAAATTCTGAATTACATTATCTACTTCTTTTTCATAATCGGTTTCGATATTATAATCCTGAAACCGGCTTATATATTAGCCAAGATCCGATAAGGTTAGCAGGTAATAACCCGAATTTTTATGCCTACACGTTTGATTCTAATTCGGAAGTTGATCCTTTTGGGTTAGCTAAACAAGGTATACATGGTGTTGCACCTGATTATGAAATAAAAGGGCTACATGGAACTTTTGATGGTGTAGAACTTAGTTTAAAACCTGGACAAAATGGAGATATTGTTTATAAAAATGTTTTTTCTAAAGATGTTGATATATCAAATGCTGTAAAAAATGCCAATGATTATCTATCTAATACTAAAAATCTAGAAAAAACTTTACATAATTTGGAAGGAGCTAAAGATTATTATGATAAACTAAGAAAAGGAAGAGAATGGAGAGAAATGAAAAGAAACTTAGAAAATAAATTAAAAAATGGATGTAAATAATATTTTAATCACTAGTATAAAAGAAAACAAAATGCCTCATGAATTTTCAGATATTGAATATATCAAAAAAAATAGTGATGACAAGTTTTCTACAACAAATAATAATGTTTTCGTAATATATAGGAATGGATATAAACTAGAAATTTCTTATTATAAAACACCTATTAAATTACATTATGTTTCATTTGAAAAAATAGATGATAAAGTTGAAGATTTTTTTTTAGATAATAATATTGATACTGTAAATAAAAATTTAAAAGCTATATTTAATAAAACACTTCAAGTAAGTAAGAATAAGAATTATTATTTAGGTAATTTTGAATTTATATTTAATGATTCTCTATTAGAATCTATATTTTATACTCCTAATTAGAATGTTTTAATCAAAAAAGCTAACTCAAAGATTTGGCTTTTTTTCAACTATTTAACTTATCCTGTAGTTCCAGTTTATCCTCAGGAATAAGGATTTTAATAAGGGTAAAGATATTAAATATGTACAGCGGTTTATGACTAAGAGTAAGGCTTCTGTATTCCGTTTCTGCCTATAAAGTCGTTTATTCCGTTCAGGCAACTGGGGCAGTACGAAAATAAGGAACTAGACGGGCTTTATTACAATCGCTTTAGGTATTACGACAGTAATACAGGAACTCGTTTGGGTGGGATGAAGATTTTTTTGGGACAGCATATAGGGGAATGAAAATTGATGATGCTGGAAAGCCTATTGTATATTCTGGCCCCTCAGTAGGTGGATCAAATGTGCAGCTAATTCCTTAGGTGTAAGGTCTGGAGAGACTGGAATCTCTACGAGTATAAGTGTTGAAAGTTTACCATCACATAGAAAACCTACAACTATTGGAGGTCCTTTAAAAAATGCTGATGCATTTAGTATTGATACTAATGTTTTGGATAATTATGGATTAAAAGCGGTTCAAGATGGAGATACACATTTAAGTATTATTACTAAGGAAGGAATAGATCCTAATGAATTGGGCGAAAGATTAGGTAAAACTAAAGATGAATGGAAAAAAGTATCATGTAATTAGAAGAATAATTTTTTATGGAATATAAAAAAGAAATTGAAAAAGCAATAAACTCTAATAATCCAATAGAATCTCTTAAGGAGTTTGTTTTATTACTAAATGGGAAAGGATTATCCAAAAATGAAATTTATAACGAATTAAACCTGTATTTTTTATATTGTCAAGAACATAAAAAAGAAGAAGAGGAAAATATATTAGGGGATGTATTAGATATGATAACAGGTTGGTATTTAGGTAAAAATTTAGATTTACAATAAATTTTGGTAAAATATTAGATTAGTTATTTTTATTGTAAGTAATTGGGAAATATTAAATAATATAAGCAAACAAGCCAACCCTAAAGGTTGGCTTGTTTATTTAATCATTCTTCAATTCGTCTAACAATTCCCATTCCGAATTAGGAAGAAGATATTAACAAGCCAGAGCAGTTTGTCAAAGTCTAGCGGAAAAATGGTAGAGCGCAAGCCCCTTACCTTCCGTTTCGGCCAAAAGGGCTGTTTGCTCTATATTACAAATAGAGTTAAGCGAAAAACCTAAATTCTTATCATCAGGACTCAATTTTAGATAGAGTAAAGTAATTAAAAATTCTTAAGGATTTGGAGTTTTTTTGAAAGATGATTTTTTCTATAAAATTTGTATACCAATCTTCTAAAAATCCGATCAAATATATGGGGCATCGGGTAAGATTCTAAAGGATAAAAATTGGAATTATATTTATGATAAACAGGGAAATCTTATTTTAAAAACTCCGAGAAATTTTAAAAATTCTAAGAACAATTTTTGGATTGAAGAAAATGAATTTGATCGTAAGGCCGAAATACGGAGATATTCAAAATCCGAACTCAAACAATACGATGAAATAAGAAAAAAAAGAACGCTTGAAAATTCTGACCCTCCCCAATGGCAGCAAGGTGACTGGGAATACCAATGGCAGGGCAACGGAATGTTAAAAGCGGTACGCAATCCTCAGGGGAAATGGATCCGTTTTGAATACGACGCTTTAGGAAGAAGAACAGCAAAAATTGTAAATACAAAGATTTATCGTTATCTTTGGGATGGTAATGTATTATTACATGAGTGGTTTTATGAGAATGAACGGCGTCCTAAGGTTATTTCTGACGAGCTGGGAATGCTTATGTTGGAACAACCCGAACCGGTCGAAAACCTGACTACTTGGGTTTATGAGGAAGGAAGTTTAGTACCCACTGCTAAGTTAAGCGAGGGCAAGTCCTACTCGATTGTATCGGATTATTTGGGCAGACCCGCTCAGGCCTATGATGATAAAGGTGAATTGGTTTGGCAAGTAGAATTTGACATCTATGGCAGAATACGGGAAAATTTATTTAACAATAAGTCGTTTATTCCGTTCAGGCAACTGGGGCAGTACGAAGATAAGGAACTAGACGGGCTTTATTATAATCGGTTTAGGTATTACGACAGTAATACAGGAACTTATATAAGCCAAGACCCTATCGGGCTAGCAGGAAACAACCCGAATTTTTATGCGTATGTAAGTGATTCGAATGCTGGAATTGATCCGTTTGGGTTGATGTTAATTTTACCTACTCCAACGAATTCAAACCCTTGGATGTTTGGAACAAAAATTGAATCTATAATTGTTCCTAAGGGTGGTATGATAGTAAATATGGCTATGGCTCCTGGACAGATAAAACCAGGGGGATGGGGAACATTAGACCATATAAAAGATGTAAGTTATGTGAGAAATAAACTAGCTGTTACCCCTGAATTTAAACCAGAGGTTTCTCATGTTCAAAAATTTTTAATTCCAGAAGGGACTAGAGTTCAGATAGGTACAGTTGGTCCACAAACTTATAATGGAATAACTTATGAAGGAGGAGGAAATCAAGTGCAAATACTTAATTATGAAGATCGAGCTAAATTAATACCTATTGAAGAACCTAAAAAAATAACTTGTCCATAAAAAATAATGAAAATATCAAAATTTAAATTAATAGATTCTTTAGGGAGCTATGATAAATCAAAAAATATAAATAGATTAAGTATATATGATCTTTTATCTGAAGGTGTTTCTTGGACTTATAATGGAAAAAATTATCAATTGTTAAATGAAAAAAAAATTACAGCTATATTATTAAAAGGCGAACAAGAAATAGGAATTGTAGAAGCTCCTTTTAACTTTAAGGAAAATAAAGCATATATCATCAATGGTGATAAAAGTATAAAATGGAATATTTTAAAATTAATAAAAAATAAATTTGAAAATTTATTTATAAATAATAATATTGCTGTATCTGACTTATACTATATTGAAAATACTCTTTATTTTTCAATCATTATTAATAATGAAGACTATAGATTCTCATTTGATCCTATGAATGGAGATATTGATAATTTAATAGTATCTCGTTAATAAAAATAAACAACACCAACCATTCAGGTTGGTTTTTTATTATGAAGATAAGTTCAGGCAACTGGGGCAATACGAAGATAAGGAACTAAGCGGGCTTTATTACAATCGTTTCCGTTACTATAATCCTCAAACAGGCGCATACATCAGCAAAGACCCCATCGGACTCAAAGGAAATAACCCGAATTTATATGCGTATACGCACGACTCGAATACGACGGTCGATCCGTATGGGCTTTATGGAAGTAAAAGAGATACTCCTGCTTGGAAAGCTAGGGGCTGGCAAGGATCTGGAGATTATCCTGGCATCGATAAATGGAGAACAATAATTTTAGAAAAAGGAACAATAGTTTATGGTGGAGTTCCTGGACAATCTGAATTTTACTTATCTAAAGAATCTCTTGAAGCTTCAGGTAAAATGAAAGAAACATTATGGGAATCTGTTCAGGTCAAAGCACATGAAAAATTTGGATATAGATCTCAAGTACAAGCATATGTTTTAACAGAAGATGTAAAAGTAGGTTCTTCAATAGTTGAAGCAAACCCTCAGTTTGGAAAGGGAGGAGCTACTCAATATTTTATCGAAGATTTTAATCATAAATTGAAACCTGTGGGAGATCCAATAGGGTTAGAAAGTAGAAATTTAAAAATAAAAAGATGTAATTAGAAAAATAAAGCTATGCAAATAGATAAAATAAAAGTGTGTAATCCTATAGAATCATTACTCAATATTCTTTTAAAAAAAGGGTTTGTTATAATAGAAAGTAAAGTAAGTGATTTTCATTTTCATGAATTATATTTTAAATTACAAGGAAATTACACAGATGAATTAGAACAAATAAATATAGATAAGATAAAAAAAATAGATCATAATAATTTTTCATGTACTTGCCATTGGTCTATTGTTGAATTAGAGTTTGTTAAAGATTAAGTATTATTGATTTATTAACTAATGTTAAAGAAAGAATATATATTATGAATGCACTTTATGTAATACAAGTATAAACAGAGTACCTAAATATTTTGATAGTTGTAAATGTGGCAATAGAGGGGTAGATGCGACTGTGGGAAGGGTTATTTAAAAAATAGAGATAATTTTAAAATATATGAGATTAAACAATAAATAAAAAAGAGCTTAGTTTATTCTAAGCTCTTTTTCCTTTTAAGAATTCTTCAACTCGTCTAACAATTCCCATTCCGAATTAGGGAGTAAAGATTTAACAAGCGAAAAAAGGTTATAAAAGTCTAGGGGAGAATGACAGAGCGTAAGCCTTTTGCACTGCGTTTCCGCTAAAAGGGCTGTTTGCCCAATATTACAAATAGAGTTAAGCAAAAACCTAAATTCTTATCATCAAGAATATATTTAATATATGGTAAAGTAGTTAGGAATTCTTGAGAATTTAGAGTTCTTTTTGTTTGAAGGATGATTTTTTCTATAAAATTTGTATACCAATCTTCAAAAAATCCGATCAAATATATGGTGCATCGGGTAAGATTCTAAAGGATAAAAATTGGAATTATATTTATGATAAACAGGGAAATCTTATTTTAAAAACGCCGAGAAATTTTAATAATTCTGCCAATAACCTACTAAAAGATTCATCTTTCTTAAGTGAAAATACAAATTCTAAGAACAATTTTTGGATTGAAGAAAATGAATTTGATCGTAAGGCCGAAATACGGCGATATTCAAAATCCGAACTCAAACAATACGACGAAATAAGAAAAAAAAGAACGCTTGAAATTTTACCCCTTCACAATGGCAGCAAGGTGACTGGGAATACCAATGGCAGGGCAACGGAATGTTAAAAGCGGTACGCAATCCTCAGGGGAAATGGATCCGTTTTGAATACGACGCGTTAGGTAGAAGAACTGCGAAAATTGTAAATACAAAGATTTATCGTTATCTTTGGGATGGTAATGCATTATTGCATGAGTGGTTTTATGAGTGTGAGCGGCGTCCAAAGATTATTTCTGATGAGCTGGGAATGCTTATGTTGGAACAACCCGAACCGGTTGAAAACCTGACTACTTTGGTTTATGAGGAAGGAAGTTTAGTACCCACTGCAAAGCTATATGAGGGCAAGTCCTACTCGATTGTATCGGATTATTTGGGCAGACCCGCTCAGGCCTATGATGATAAAGGTAAGCTGGTTTGGCTGGTTGAGTTTGACATCTATGGCAGAATACGGGAAAATTTATTTAACAATAAACAGTTTATTCCGTTTAGGCAACTTATATAAGCCAAGACTCGATAAGACTGGAGGAAAACAACCCGAATTTTTATGCTTATGTAAGTGATTCGAATACTGGAATTGACCCGTTGGGGTTATTCTTTGGAAAGGTTATCGGAAACGCTTAAGCCACAGGAACATTCGGACATTCAACAATCTCTAAAATTATTGCAAATATTTATTCTATTGACCAAAGAGTTCAAAGAATAACTATGGACTTGGGTTATAAGAAACTTCTTGGTGGAGGAAATTTCAAATACGGACCAAGACCTGAATGTTGGAGTTCTTTATAAAAATGGAAGAGTTAAAATTATTGAGATTGCTTCTAAAACTGATAAAATCAATGACTTAATTTCAAGAAATAAGAACTTCATGGATATATATAATATTGACGGTGATGTTAGAACAAATAGATTAGTACAATTTATGGAAAAAATTAAATCGAAATTTAAAATAAAATGTAAATGATGTTTGCTAAAAAAAACGAAATAAATGGAGATGTTCTCAAATATTTTATTGTAATGAGTTGGAATGACAGAGAAGAATATACAACTCTGTTCAAGAGCTTTATTAAAGCATTCAATAAATTTTTGGAAAAAAATTCAATTGAAACGATTTACAAATTTGAATTAAATTATAGTTCTAAAAAGTATAGTATTGATTCATTCTGTACAAAAAATGAGATAGCTTATGCTAATGGGGTAAATAGAAATGATACTATTTCTGTATTATATTCAAACAAGGCTTTAAATCAAATAAAAAAAGAGAATGAGAAAGAACTAATTGATATTATTCTCCATTTTAAAGAGGGAATCACAGAAGAAATTATGTTAGAAATCACCGAATTAGTAAATAACATTTTTCCTGTAACATACGGTTATGGCTTTGAATTAAAAAAAAATCAGGAAATAACATCTGAAAGCATTCTGAAAAAGACATTATTTTGTGTATCAACACAAAAAAGTAATTACAAAATCAATGTAAGCATAGAAAGTGGTAATATTCCTAAAATGTACAGATATAATTTTCTGAATAAAAATCAAGTCGAGAATAATAACATTATTGATTACAAACCAATATCTAACAATTTAGTTTTCTACAGAAAAGATTAAAAATAAACAATTATCTTTATAAAAATGTGAGCACTCCATTCCATTCAGACAACCGGGGCAGTATGATGATGTTGAAACGGGGCTTTATTATAATTGGTTCCGATATTATAATCCTGAAATGAGGCAATATATCAGCAAAGACCCAACCGGCCTTGCCGGAAATAATCCAAATTTTTATGTGTATGATAGTAATACAACGGTGGATCCGCTGGGGCTTTATGTAAGTAAAAGAGATACTCTGCAGATAGGGGGGCACGATGATCATAAAAGCAAATGGAATATTCATACAGGCTATTGGAGCTTTGAAAGTTATGCATTAGTCAAAATACTTGGCTTAGACGACATCCCCCCTCAAAGACCAACCATACTACCCTTACGATATGGCGCATTGGAAAGAGTAACAATATGGAATACTCAAAATTAAAAATACAATTCTAAAAAATAGTAGCTAGACTGGTAAAGTAGCGAAAATAGGAAAGGTTAATAATTGGACAAAACATTAATATGCTGATGTAATGTATAAAGCAAGAAAAGAAACTGTTAAATGTTAATTGATTAGAGCTATTATGAATTATTATGAGTTATTTCCAAAATATAAAAGAAGTTTATTTTTCTTTTTTAATAAAGAGAAAAGTAATATTAGTGGATTTGAATTTACAAAAGGGAAAAAAATCAAATTAGCAAACACTTTATATTACAAAGTTGAGAAAATAGATTCTTATTTAGATGAATATGACTATTTACCTGTTTCATCTGGTCCACCTCTAGTAAGTAAAAAATTTAAAGAGCTATTTAATGATTTGGAAAAAGAGCATCAAATACAATTTTTTAAAACCGTAATTGAAGATGAAAAAGAGAATTTTAATAATAACTTTTTTGTACTAAATATCCTAAACGTAATTTCATGTTTGGATAAAGAACGATCAATATTTGAAGAAGAAAATTATTATGGGATAAAATATTTAAAAATAAAAAAATTATATATATTACCTAATAAACTTGTTGATCATAAAATAATAAAATTAGAAGAAGATGATGATAAGATCATTGTTACAGAAGAATTCAAGAAACGATGTATAAGCGCAAAATTAAAAGGCTTAGATTTTGTCCCAGAAGGATATAGTATTTATACAGATATTTAAAAAATCTCGCAAGCCAACTTATATAAAGTTGGTTTATTGATATTTTAATTATTAAGACAGTTAAAGAATTTGGAAACAGATCTTTATTATAATCCTAAAACCGGCTTATCTATTAGTCAAAATTCCATAAAACTTGAAGGAAACAACCCGAATTTTTATGCGTATGTTTTTGACAGCAATGTAAAAGTTGATCCGCTCGGGTTAATGACTGAAACAAATACTGTTGATTTTACTGGGCATGCTGATTTATTTCTAACAACAGGAAGTCAAAAAAATATTGTAACAATACAACTAAATGGCAGAAGAAGCTCTGATTTTACCCAGGCTTATAAAGAGGCCGTCGATATTTTTAAGAAACAAGAATGGTATACTACATGTAAAAAATATATATAGAAAATACATAATAATGCAAAAATTTATAAATACAGGAATAAAGTTAACCGAGTCTGATATTATGGATGTAAGCAAGAGTATGAATCTTAAATTTCCAAAAGATTTAGTTGAGCTATACATTCAATATAACGGAAGTAAAATTGAAGGAGAAAAATATTTTTATATAGATGAAGATAACGATGTAGATATTAGTGTTAAACTATTTTTACCTATGAAATATAAACAATGTGAAAACGATATTTTATTAGAAGAATTATATCAATCATTAGCTGTTGAAAAGAAATTAATTCCTTTATCTTATATACCTTTTGCTATTGATGATGGAGGATATCCATATTGCATTAATGCTAATGATGATAAGATATATATAGGATATTTAGAAGACTACGATGGTAGTCCAGAATCAACAATACGTTTTATATCAGATTCATTAATAAAATTTATCTACGGGATGAAAACAGAAGATGAAGCTTATAATTTATAATAAATAATAAGCAAATCCAAAAGTTGTATTTTTTTTATTTTTGCGATAAAACCTAAATTCTTATCATCAGGAATCAATAAGATTTGGTAAATTAGTTAAGAATTCTTGAGGATTAATGAGTAAATTTATACCTAAATACGATTTAGAAAAAGCACCAGCTAAAAATTAGTTCCTAAAGCAGGGTTATACAATAAAAAATCTTATAACAAACACTGTAGTTTCAAGGAGTATAAAAGGAATTAATACGGCAAAAATTTATTAGCTAGAGACATTAAAGAACTTAAAAGAGTATATCCAGATATTCCAAATTCAAAGCTAAAAGAACTCATAGCGTTTAAAGAGATGTATACTGAAGCGTTTAAAAAAGCCTGAAATAAGATATAAATAAATATGAACGATGTAGAATTTGTAAATAATATAATTTTAGAAGTATTAAAAAATAATTTAGATCAGTATAAAGTTAATTTGAGTAATTTGGATAATAAACAAGATGAATTACCTGAAGGGGAATGGAAAAATGGAGTATCTCTTTATAATAAGTTAGATGTAAAAGACAAAGATAAATTTATATCTTTTTTAAAATTGTCAATTACAGATACAGTTTCTAACTTATTAGGTATTATTGACGGTGTTAGTTATCTGAAAGGACAAGAGGAAAATTTCCAATTTTTATATAAAGGAAAAAAACTTAATGGAAATCTACAGGATATATTTTTAGAGGAAATAGAAGATGAAAGTTAATAATTAAATTATAACATTGGAACTTCAACTCAGTTACAAATATGGTTAAAAAAATGAATTACCTAGAGATCCTATCCTAAATTTTGTGTATTTATCCGTTAAAAGTGACTGTTAATCCTGTCATCAAATTCTGAAGTTGTTGAAACGGGGCTTTATCATAATTAGTTACGATATTATAATTCTGCAACCAGCTTATATATTACCAAGACCCGATAAAACATGAAGGATACAACCCGAATTTTTATGCCTATACCTATAACTCGAACACAATGGTTGACCCGTCGGATTAGATTAAATATTTTAGAGAGCTATCTTTAAATAACATGCTTAAATACTGGAAAAAATAAAGAAGTTATCTCCAACAAAAAAATTCACCTTTCAAACTCAGGATTTTTCTAATAATTACAGGGGGGGAATTTATAAATTTACCATGATAGATGAAACTACAGAGGTATTAGAAAACATAGGTGTTAGAGATCAATCAAAGTTAGTAAAATCTGAATAGAATGGGAACTTCTGCATATTTTAAGCAAGAAAAAGTTGGTAAGAATGTCAAAATTAATATTGGACTAGGCAAAAGACTTGATATATTTAATGAAAATATTATATCATTTGATGACGTAAGTATCGATAATATAAGCATAAAAGTAAATAATCATGGTATCTAAAGAGGAAAGTTTAATTTATAATTTATTGACTAATAAAATAGATTTAAATTCATTTTATAAGGAATATCCAGTAAATCTGAACGAAAATAGAGATTATTTTTATAGAAAACTATTGGAATCTATTAATTTAAAAGACTTAGATAAGATAGAAGTATATCTGGATATAGAAGAATATTTGCATGATGATGAGTATATTAAAAATAAACTTGATAGAATTTATAAAGAGTTAATAACAAAAGATTGGATATCCTATTCTTTTTTAGAAAGACTATTAAATTCAATAGAAATAAGTGTAAAAAATAAAAAGTATTTTTCAGAAATACTAAATATTAACAAGTTTGATAAGAATGATACTAATAATATAGAGACATTTATGGTCCCCATATGGAAGAAATGTCTTTGGGATCTATACAAAATAGGAATTGATAAGAAACTCTAAATATCATAGAAAAATATTTAGACTCACCTTATGAAGATTTAAATAATACTGCAAAAACATTAATTCAAAAAATTAAAAGTCAGCATTAATTGACCCTATAAATAAATTTGTGCATTTGCTTATATTTGAACTACTGTACTGAGTTAAAAATAATTCCTTGGCAGGGTAGTAAATTCACTGGGAATTTAGATGATTTTATGAAAGCCGCAAAAGAGGTATATAAAGATATTGATGCAAAAGTTGTCTTAAAATTTCCAGGAAAAAATGGACGAATTGTACAAAAGAACCTTACTCCATTAGAAGCCTTAGAAGAAATAGAAAAAAGATAAAAAGTAAAAATATTCCTTGTAAATAATATTATGAATAAAATTAATAAAATAGATTCTGGAAGCTATGGGATATGTTTGTTTTCTTTAAACAACTTTTCAAAATATCTCAAAAAAAATAAGATAAAAAGTAAATCATTAATTAACTTTTTTAATAAAAATAAATTGTTAAGTGATGATACTCTTGAAAAGGGAATTATCTTACCTATAAATACAATGTCCTTTAATCAATTTTATTTTGACTTTATAACAGAAAATAAAAAACAAACTTATTTTTCAGCTAATAATTGGACTAAAATAGCTGAAAAAGGGATTTTTAATTTAGAGATAAATGAAAATGAACTTTGGATATGTAGCATGGATGTTCTTAATGCATGGGATATAAATAAATTTACTCAAAACATTTTAGGTTATACTACAAAAAATGGAGTAGAAGGCAAAGAGTTGTTTTATTATGAAGCTCAAAAAATGAATTTTGCATCAGGAAAATATCTTGTTACGCTACATGGATATAAAAGGATAAAACATAACGAACCTGTAAATGATGATGAAGACTATGGGCTTGGCTTTGAATTAAAAAAAGTAGATAGTTTTTCCATTAATTCAGAAATTCCTGAAAATATAAATTTTGAAATTGTTGATTAACAATATTGAAATAAAAGCCAACTCATAAAAGTTGGCTTAGTAAATATTAGGGCAGTATGAGGATGTTGAAACGGGGCTTTATTATAATCGGTTTAGATATTATGATCCTGAATAAGGCTCATACATTAGCCAAGACCCGATAAAATTGACGGGGGATCAACCCGAATTTTTATATGTATGAAGTAATAGATATAATACTAGATCAAATGAGGTTTTATCTAAAAGGGCGATTCATCAAGACGCTATAGAAGTATTAGATAATTCTAAAATAGCTAAAATAAAAAAATGTAAATAATTATATGTCTCATATTAGGTTTTTCTATTCTACAAAAGCATTATTAATCTCGTTAAAAGGTGAGTTTGATGAGGAGTCCAGTAATGATTTATATAACAAAAAGAATATTTTGCAATTAAACTTTTGTTTAGATCATCCATTAGAATCATTAAAAGATGAATCTTTAGATTATTTTATTCAATCCTGCTATAAATATGAAAAAGCAAAGGAATTTTCATCTTTAGATTACTTTGATTTATTAGATTCTTTATTTTTTCTAGTGGCTTCTAATTATAATTTTAAAACTAAAAATAAAATATTATTTGCCTCTTTAAATATATTAATTAACAAAATTAAAATCGATGATGAAGATGAATTAAAAAATTATTCAAAAGTATACTTATTAATTTTGGCAGAATATTTATTAAATAATAATTTTAATAAAAATATCATATTGGATAATAAAAACATTTTAGAAAATCTTTATGACCAATTTAAAGGAATAATAGATGCTGATTATCAAATGTTATATGATGTTGTTACAATGGATTTAGTCAATATTAATAGAATGAAATCATTATATTTGAATGATAATCAAACACCTAAGACAATTGGTTATCAGGATTTTAGTAATATGTACGCAACTATAGGAAAAATCAGATTTTGGAAAATGCTAGGTTTAGATATAAACGATGATATTATTAATGAAAAATTTGTAGATGAGTTTAATAAAAGTTTTAGTTTTTTTTATTTTTAAGGAAAATATTTATTTTGCATATCAAATTAAGAAATCTAATGTATTTCCAGATAACTTGACAAGAATGGACGAGGGATACTCCCAGAATGACTGTTGAAGTTAATAATAGAAAAGCAGAAGTTACTTCGGTAAAAGATTATTCTTTAGAATCATATTATACAAATATACCACAAAGAGTTGGCACACCCCCTCAAACCTAATAAAATTAACTCAGTGGGAACACGAAGCAATTGTCCCGTAGGTTCTGATTTAAATGCCGTTATTAAAGGTGTAGATGTTGGGTAATAAATAAAGATTATAAAATGGAAATTGCAAAACAAATACTTGATTCAATTCAATATAAAAATTTAGTTGATAATATACAGAAAAGAACAAGGCTAAAAGTTCTTAGCGAATATAGAGATCCTGTCGCAACTCGTGATGAACAAAAGATGAAATTGGCAAATTTGTCAAAAGAAGAAGCAATGAAATTACTCGAAATGGATAAAGAAATTTTCAATAAATTTGTCTTATATAAAATACAAAAATTTGAAAATGCAAAAATTGATGAAGAATATCCAAATGGAGAAGAGCCTGAACAAGAAAATGATAATGAAACAATACTTGGTTACTCAAAAAGTTTTTTACTCCTTTATCTAATTGAATATTTTTTGCTTAAAACTAATCCTTCTGGATTAGAGCCTTATCTAAAAGCTACTCGTATTCCAAATGCAAAAAAATATGAAAAAGAACTAAAAGAAATTTATAGTAAACTTTAAAACAAAACCGCTTCGATTGAAGCGGTTTTTTTAATTCCTTTCCGCTCCAAAAGCAGAATAAAAAAAGGTGTTGCAAAGCCACAGGTTTATAAATATTGCTTCGCAAAATTCAGTTTCTTGTCAGTTTTTGGCTGTCAAAGCAGCCCAAAATAAAAAGTTATCCATAATTGTACCAAATTGCTTAAATCCCTTCACTTGTTCTACATTTTCACCTTTTGACACGCTATCAATTTTTATTTGGGCGGTTTCAGAGTGGTTTTTTTATATATTTTTGGCGGCTTAGCGTTTTTTTGTTTTTTCAGAGTTTTTCGAGCTGTTTTAAATTCTTAATTTTAAAAATTAAGAAGTGTAAAGCTATTTTCCCACAGCATATGCTATGCGAGGGTAAGTCTTATTCGATTGTATCGGATTATTTGGGCAGACCCGCTCAGGCTTATGATGATAAAGGTGAGCTAGTTTGGCAGGTGGAGTTTGACATCTATGGCAGAATACGGGAAGATATCTTTAACAATAAGTTATTTATTCCGTTCAGGCAACTGGGGCAGTATGAGGATGTTGAAACGGGGCTTTATTACAATCGGTTTAGGTATTACGACAGTAATACAGGAACTTATATAAGCCAAGACCCGATAAAACTTGAAGGAAACAACCCGAATTTTTATGCTTATGTGTCTGATTCGAATACGATGGTTGACCCGTGTGGGTTGGATTTAGTAAACGGAATGCCATTATCAGATGATACTAAGTTATTTAGAATTGGTGGAAGTGGGTTAGATAATTTAAAATTAAAACCAGGAGAAATTAAATTAAATCCTTCAGGTATATCTTTAATTAGAGCGAGTAGTGCTAAAGAAGCTGGTGATATTATGAAAGAAGCTTTTACTAAAGCTACTCGATTACATGATATTATTAATGCTGGAAATATTGCAGAAATAGATGCAAAAAGTATAAGAGAAGCAGGTTTTGATGTAATTCATAATCCTACAAAAGGTATAGGTGATGCACATGCTAGATTAATCCATCCGGATGGAGCCGATGGATTTAGTAATAGTAATTTGAAAAAATTATCGGATAACTTTAAATGTCCTTAACGAAATGAAGAAAATAATAGATAATATCATATTGATAGTAGGTTCTAATAAATTGAACATAGGAAGTATCAATGTTAGCCTACATAGAGAAATTAGTTTTAATAATATTAATAAATTGCATTATAGTGGAAATATAAGTAAAGGAAAAGATATAATACCAGAGTCTTTACAAAATCTTTTAAAAGAAAAAGAAGAATCTATTAATACGGGTTTATTTTCTATTTTAGATGAGCTTGATGAACAAATCAATAGTTTTGATTTATTCCTTGAAAGGAATAATATACGCATTTATGATTTGTATATTGAAAATGACGGTGTAGAATTTACTATACTAAATAAAAACTAAAAGGGAAAAACCAATGTAAAATTTGGTTTTTTG
Organism: Gilliamella sp. G0441; assembly: GCF_050589305.1. Classification (NCBI taxonomy): domain Bacteria; kingdom Pseudomonadati; phylum Pseudomonadota; class Gammaproteobacteria; order Orbales; family Orbaceae; genus Gilliamella; species Gilliamella sp. G0441. The sequence continues at coordinate 28,390 of NZ_JBNRJF010000018.1, forward strand.
GTTTAACAATCAATTTAGTTTCTCTAACAATTCCGATTCTGAGTTAGGGTGAAGGACTTTAACAAGCCAGAGCAGGTTGTAAAAATCTAAGGAGGAGTGGCGCAAGGTAAGCTAATAGATTTAGAAAAATCCATTTTTTATGACACACAAAGAAATGAAAAAAGTTAACTTCAAAAGTTATCAAGATTATAACGAGATAAATTTTAATCTAGTAGCATTGAATCTATTTCTACTTAATAAATATCATTATGATATTATTAATATACAAGGAAAAGTTATGTTTTTTTCAGAAGACCTAATTTATGCATTAAAAGAAAATAATATTATTGGTTTTGAAATTAGAGAAATTATTTTAGAAAATTAGATAATACATTAATAACTAAATAAAAAAGCCTACTCAATGAGTCGGCTTTTTAAATTTAGAATATTATTCAAATGGTCTAAAAGTTCTCATTCCGAATTAGGGAGTAAGGATTTAACAAGCAAAAAAAGGTTATAAAAGTCTAACGTAGAATGGCAGAGCGTAAGCCCTTTACACTCCGTTTTCGCTAAAAGGTCTGTTTGCTCGATATTACAACTAGAGTTAAGCGTAAAACCTAAATTCTTATCATCAGGAATCAAATTAAGATATGGTAAAGCAGTTAAAAATTCTTGATGAGGATTAATGAGTAAATTTATACCTAAATACGATTTAGAAAAAGCACCAGCTATAATTAGTTCCTAAAGCAGGGTTATACAATAAAAAATCTTATAACAAACACTGTAGTTTCAAGGAGTAAAAAAGAAATTAATTCGGCAAAAATTTATTAGCTAGAGACATTAGGGAACTTAAAAGAGTATATCCAGATATTCCAAATTCAAAGCTAAAAGAACTTATAGAGCTTAACAAGAAAATGTATCCTGAAGCGTTTAAAAAACCTGAAATAAAATGTAAATAAATATGAATGATATAAAATTTGTAGATAATATTATTAAAGAAGTTATAAAAGGTAAATCTTCATATTATATAGATACCCTTAAATCTCTTAATAATAAAGAAATTAAAGACCCTGACTGGTTAAAAATTAAAAAGTTATATGATAGTTTAAATAACTCTCAAAAAGAAGAGCTTAAATCTCTTATTAACTTGATAACGGTTAATACTGTTAGTAGTATTTTTTCAAAATTAGATAATATTTCATCTTTTGCTAACCAAGAAGGTTTATTTGAATTACGTTCTAATGGTAAAATTATAAATGGTGATTTACTAGACCTTTTGTGGGAGAGGTTAGAGGAAAAATAAAATTAACAAGTTAACCATTAAAATTGGTTTTGAATATAAGATAAGGAACTAGACGGGCTTTATTACAATCGGTTTAGGTATTACGACAGTAATACAGGAACTTATATAAGCCAAGACCCGATAAAACTTGAAGGAAACAACCCGAATTTTTATGCCTATACGCATGATAGCAATACTTGGGTGGATCCGTTTGGGTTGGATGTTTTGTCTGGTACGACATTAGGTGATATATTGGAACCTATTTCAAAACCAACTAAATTTAAATATGATGGAGCTCGTATATATGAGATTACAAAAAAAGTTGAAATAAATGGGGCTAAATTTAAGTCAGGAGATTATTATTATTTAGATAAACTACACAAAGATCATGTAGAAACTTTTTCCAAAAATCATAAAGCAAAAGAAGTTTTAAATATAGATGGAACTGTAAATAAGAGAAAAACAGAATTATCTAAAAATAGAATTGGTCCTTGTAAATAATAAAATTAAAAAAATGTATTCGGTAAAAGAAATAGAGCAAATTGTACTAGATAATAGAAATGATCTTATTGACAATACTTTCTGCTATGAGTTATTCGAAAAAAGAGTTTTTGATAATTCTTTATTTGAAGAATTAATATTTAATATCAATAGATTAATTGAATATTATCGTTTGAATATAAAATCAATCAATAAAGATATTTTAAAATCTATTCTATGGATTATAGAGTCTATATTTAAGGTTGTTATTTATCATTTTGATCCGTTTGATTTATCTAAAATAAATGATTTTAAGATTGAAGAATGGAATACTTCTTATATGGATCAATTAGATGATATATTTAACCAAACTCTTAAATTGATTTAAAAAAAACTATGGATATATTTCATTAGATTAGATATGGGCATTGGTGAATTGAAAAAGATAGTAAAGAAAGTTAAGGTTGATGCATCTAAATGCGTCGGTTTCAAAGAAACTATTTTGGAAGAAGTAAAATATTATAAAAGTTTTGCCGGATATAATCATCCAATAAAATTAATCAATGAGATTGGTGCTGATAGTGTAAAAGTTAGAAATAATTATTTAAAAGGGATTTATATAAATAAAAAACTTAAAGTAGTTGAAAAATATAACGATGAAAAGCTTTTTTTTAGATACGATTATGTCTATGAAAGAAATAAATTAATAAAAGTAAAAATCACCGATATTAATGAGGAAAAAAAGAAATATTACTAAATTAAATCATGAGATACCAAACACATGTAGTTTGTTTAATAATTCTCATTCTGTATTGCGGATAAGTAAGCGCATGAGTGATACCTCTCATTTAAGCCGTTTTAAATTAATCCCTATATCATTCGAATTAGATAATATGTAGATGCTTAATTTTGAAAAAGTACGTTGATAATTTTGATATTTAAAAAAGCCCAAAAAGATATAATATGCTTAAAAGACAATGAGCAACTTTTCCGTATAATGCATCTCAAGCAGAAGGTATAAATGAAATTGTATCAGTTAATTTCAGTAATAATCTTTTTAATAATATCTCTATTATTTATTGTGTTCATTTTTAGCCCTAAGTTTTATATAAAATTCTATCAATATGATAAGGATTATGATTCTTTTACATTAAAAATTTTTTCTAAGGTTAAAGAAAAAGAGTGTGGTTTTATTAATATTTCAAAAGAATATGTAACTTTCAGATATTATTATAATTTATCTAATTTTAATAAAGGTGCTACAGCGGTAGAAGATATTATTTTTGATTATAAGGATAATCATTTTCACATCATAAATAAGAGTAATAATAAATTAATCTTAAACATTGAATGCGATAAAGATATATATATCAAAGCAAATAACTATTTAATAGAAAAGAAGAAACAAATTAAAGATGAGAGTTTTAGATCCAGTAAAGATATTTTTTTAGGGCGTTAACCATGAATAAATGCTGAAAAGTAGAAATAAACCAGTCAACTTTTCATACATATTTTTCTGGAAGGGTAACCCAAAGTAGAGATAAAATAACACCACCTACAAATTCAAAATAGCTTTCTGAGGAAATATTTCTATTAGAATATAATAATGGACAGTAGCTCATTTATTACTAACTTTTTAGATTTGTCTTAAATAATTAAGACAAATTTATACGCATTCTTTCATACTTAGAAATTTTTAATTAACTCTTTGACATTACAAAAATTTCATCAAATCTATCAATATCAGTGTACTAAAATCGTCATATCATTCTCCTGTCATTGAAACATTTATTGTTGGATAAATTGGGATTTAATATTCAACAAAGTATTAATAATCTTAAGTTACCTTCGAGTGCTAATATCGACCTAAACAAGAATAGTCCATGACGAAAAACACAATCTGGCGTATGATAATTAATAGGCTAAAGACTCGATTCCATTTAACCTTATATGTGCCAATGACATAAAACGAATATATTTAAATGATGTAATCCATTATTCCCGGGGATGATTTTATGAAAGGATATATTATAAGTACTACCAAGAATACAAATGATTGGGTTATTTATGAAAATGATATTTCGACAGATTTTCAAGAGTTTTTGAAAGGACGATTTTTCCCTGAAAAAGAATTACAATTGTTTTTTAGTATCTCTAAAAAATCTAATTTAAATAAAGTTAAATCTGCCTTAATATTAGAATCATCAGGTCCTATACTTGTAAATAAGCTTTTAAAAGAAGTCTTAGAAGCCAATACAAATACTCTTCAGTTTTTTGATGTGGAGCTATATTGTGAAAATGAAAAGATAGAAGGTTTTTTTGCATTAAATGTCCCGAAT
>NZ_JBNRJF010000019.1:0-18129 GCF_050589305.1 Gilliamella sp. G0441
CCGTAGTGCCGATGGTAGTGTGGGTATTACCCATGTGAGAGTAGGGTGCCGCCAGACTTTTAAATAAGCGTGAGAGCCCAGCAGAGATGCTGGGCTTTTTTGCTATCTATGATATAAGAAATTAAAATCAACGTAATAGAAGAGCAGAGAGGGATATAGTCTGGAAATGAGCTCATTAATCGCTTTTAATAAACCATTCAATGTGGTTACTCAATTTTCAGCACATGAAAAATATCAAACGTTAAAAGATTTTATCTCATTACCTAGATTTTATCCGGCTGGTAGATTAGATACTGATAGCGAAGGGTTACTTTTATTGACAAATGATGGTAAGTTACAGGCTAAAATAAGTTCTCCTAAATTCAAACTACCAAAGACGTATTGGGTTCAAGTTGAAGGAACCATTACTCATCAAGCAATAGACAAGTTAAAGCGTGGTATTCAATTAAAAGACTTTCACACTGCTCCAGCAATAGCCAGTATAATAGAAGAGCCAACATGCTTATGGCAAAGAGTACCGCCGATTAGAGAACGTAAAACTATTCCTACTTCATGGTTGAGCATGACAATAACCGAAGGAAAAAATCGTCAAGTACGTAGAATGTGTGCAGCCGTTGGTTTTCCATGCTTACGATTAATCAGGGTTCAAATAGGACATTATAATTTATTTGACCATAATCTACCGTTAGGAAAGTGGACAACGTTATCTTTAAATGAACTTTATCGATAATAAATGCATTTTTTTATTTAGAATTAAAGTTAAGTGTTATATCCTTTCTCCTATATTTACAAATCAAAATTTAGATCAAACTTATTTGTTCCGAATAAATTGGGCTTTATACTAAAATAAGATAAAATGATCTCTATCATGATCATGGGATAAATTATTTATGGTAGAACAGAAAAAAGAGGGCTTTTTCTCTCGGTTAAAAAAAAGTTTATTTAAGACTAAACAAAATATAGGATCGGGCTTTCTCAATTTATTTAGAGGAAAAAAGATCGACGATGCTTTATTTGAAGAGCTTGAAGAACAGCTACTCATAGCGGATGTTGGTTTTGAGACTACACAAAAGATTATAGCAAGTTTAACTCAACAAGCTTCAAGAAAAGAACTAAAAGATGCTGATGCTCTGCATGAACTTTTAAAACAAGAGATGAAATCTATCCTAAATAATGTTGATAAACCTTTAGATATAGAAAATCATAAACCTTTTGTGATATTAATGGTAGGCGTTAATGGTGTTGGTAAAACAACAACAATAGGTAAATTAGCAAAACAATTTCAACAGCAAGGTAAATCAGTTATGCTTGCTGCGGGTGATACTTTCCGTGCAGCAGCAGTTGAACAATTACAAGTATGGGGGGAGCGTAATCATATTCCTGTTATTGCTCAACACACAAATGCTGATTCTGCTTCAGTGATCTTTGATGCTTTACAAGCAGCCAAATCCAAAAAAATTGATGTTTTAATTGCTGATACAGCTGGACGTTTACAAAATAAATCACATTTAATGGATGAACTGAAAAAAATTGTTCGTGTGATCAAAAAACAAGACGAAACAGCACCACATGAAATCATGTTAACGATTGATGCTAGCACAGGGCAAAATGCAATAAGTCAAACAAAATTGTTTAACGAAGCGGTTGGTGTTACTGGAATGACGTTAACTAAGTTAGATGGTACGGCTAAAGGTGGTATTATCTTTAGCGTTGCTGATCAGTTTAATATACCTATCCGTTATATAGGGGTTGGTGAAAAAATTGATGATTTGCGACCATTTATTGCTGATGATTTTATTAATGCACTATTTGATGAAGCAGAAGAATAGAGAGAAAGTATGATCCAATTTCAGCATGTTAGTAAAGTTTATTCAGGTGGAAAGCCTGCATTACAAAATATAAACTTTACCTTATCACAAGGTGAAATGGCATTTTTAACAGGACATTCTGGAGCAGGTAAAAGTACGTTAATGCGACTGATATGTGGACTGGAAAAAGCCAACGATGGTAAAGTACTTTTAAACGGTATAGATACCTCGACGCTTCGAAAACATGACATGCCTTTTTTACGTCGTAAAATAGGTATGATCTTTCAAGATCACCAATTGCTTATGGATCACACAGTTTATGATAATGTTGCTATCCCATTGATTATTTTAGGTAAACCTATTGAAGAAATTCGTCGACGAGTTTCAGCCTCACTTGATAAAGTTGGATTAATAGATAAGATGAAGTTTTATCCTATCCAGCTATCAGGGGGTGAACAACAACGAGTCGGTATTGCTCGAGCAATTGTTAATCGCCCAAGTGTATTATTAGCAGATGAACCAACAGGTAATTTAGACGATAAACTTTCTAAAGATATTTTGAAATTGTTTGAAGAGTTTAATCAAACAGGTGTCACTGTACTAATGGCAACTCATAATTTAGCTCTTATTCGGCGTAAACATCATCGAATACTGCATTTAAATCAAGGGCGTTTAGAGGAATAAAATTAATGGTAAACGCTAATATAAGATCAGCCAAATCAAAAAATAAAAATAGCTTTATAGGGCGTTGGAAAAGGCAAATAGGTTATGCATGGTATAATGTTTTCAACCACTTTAAACAAAATCTTTTTGCTTCATTATTATCTATTTTGGTTATTGCTATTTCAATTACTTTGCCAACAATAGGTTATTTACTATGGAAAAATGCAAATCAAGCTGCCCATCAATGGTCACCGTCGCCTAATTTGACTGTTTACATTAATAAAACATTGGATTCTGAGCAAACTATCGGGTTACTCGATACTATTAAGTCTTTACCTGAAGTGGAAAAAGTTAATTATCTTTCACGTGATGAAGCTAAAGAAGAATTTATTTCATGGTCTGGATTCAGTAGTGCATTAGATCTCTTAGAAGAAAATCCATTGCCAGCTGTTGCAATTATTATCCCTAAACCAGAGGCAAAAAAGACAGAGATACTTCACAGGTTACAATCAGAAATCATCAAAATTGATGGTATTGATGATGTAAAACTAGATGATGGTTGGTTTACTCGTTTAATAGCTTTAACAGATATGGTTAAATCAATTGTATGGACTATTGCGATATTTATGATTATTGCGGTATCGCTAGTGATTGGAAATAGTATCCGTTTAAATATTTTTGCTCGAAAACAAACAATTATAGTTATGCAACTAATAGGTGCTACAGAGGGTTTTATTTTACGTCCTTTCCTGTATAGTGGTATGTTTATTGGATTCGTAAGCGCTTTAGTTTCTGTCGTTTTATCGGAAATATTTATTTTTCAGATAGAATCTATTATATTGAATGTTTCGGATGAATTTGGAACAATATTTAAACTTGAAGGATTATTGTGGGACGAAATCGTATTGATTGTATTACTTACCATTATTATTGGATGGTTTGCATCATTGATTACAACAAAAAAATATCTAAAAACTCATTAAGAAAATTTTTGTTTGTTCACCTTCATAGCAAGATTTCAAGCTTTATTATTGAAGCGATATTGAACTTGAATAATTGTTTGAATCATTCATATAAAAATATTTTTTGATTAAATCCCAAAATGTGAACTAAATCACATTTTAAGTGTCTAATCATATAAGATTAAGACTGTTGAAAGTTTTAGATTGTTGTATTGAAATAAATACAACAAAATTAGTTTAAATAAGGGGGAATTAAATGAGTACTGATTTAAAAATGCAAGTAGGTGCTTTAATCCCACAAGGAAATATTGAATCTTACCTTCGCATGATTAATACTTATCCTATGCTAACTGCAGAGGAGGAGAAGTCTTTAGGTGAAAAACTTTATTATCATGATGATGTTGATGCAGCAAGACAATTAATTCTATCGCACTTGCGTTTTGTTGCACACATTGCTCGTGGCTATTCTGGTTACGGTTTACCACAAGCAGATTTGATACAAGAAGGTAATATTGGTTTAATGAAAGCCGTACGCCGTTTTAATCCTGAAATGGGTGTTCGTTTAGTATCATTTGCAGTACATTGGATTAAAGCTGAAATTCATGAGTATGTGCTAAAAAACTGGCGTATTGTTAAGGTTGCAACGACTAAAGCTCAAAGAAAATTATTCTTTAATCTAAGAAAAAATAAACAACGTTTAGGCTGGTTTAATAGTGCTGAAGTCGATATGGTTGCTGATGAATTAGGGGTTAGCCGTAAAGATGTGCTTGAAATGGAATCGCGTATGTCTGCACAAGATATGTCCTTTGATGTCGACAGCGATGATGATGATAATGCAGTTGTTGCACCGGCATTATATTTAGAAGATAGTAATTCAGATTTCTCAAAATCAATTGAAAATGATAATTGGGAAAATGATGCAACGGATAAATTACATGATGCACTATCACAATTAGATGAACGTAGCCAAGATATCATTAAAGCACGATGGTTAGATGCTGATGATAGTAAATCAACGTTGCAAGTTTTAGCTGATAAATATAGTGTTTCGGCTGAGCGTATACGCCAACTTGAAAAAAATGCAATGAAAAAACTACGTGTTGCGATAGAAGCATAAATAATTTGTTATTGTTAACTTATTAAACCTTGCTATTTAACAGCAAGGTTTTTTTATATCCTAAATAATTTTATTAATATTAAAAGATAATTTATTATCGTTTTATTTTAATATTTTATTGTTCTTTTATTTCCCTTGTTTTATACTTTCTTTGGTAAATTTAACAAAAAGGAAATAAATATGAACACAGATATAGCTAAAAACCAGACACGATTAAATCAATATTGTAAGTTTATGGCGGTATTGATATTGCTCCCTATTCTATTTATGCTTATTGGAACCGTGTCGCCAATGCTGTTTTATTTTTTTCATACCAATAACATTGGACTGGAATCACAAGGATATTCATTCTTCATTTCTATGGCAATTGATGATGGTCTTGACATCACTACTTTAACCTTTTGGCAAGCTGCTTTGGCTACATTTATTGATACTACAAAAATTATTATTTTAATTTATGCCTTTTATCAACTAAGATTGCTATTTGTTAATTTTGGCAAAGCAGATTATTTTTCAATTAAATCAGCAAACTACTGTTACAAATTTGGTAAATTATTGGTGATATGGGCGGTAGTAGGAGTATTATCAGAACCGATATTAACGGCTATATTAAGTTACCATCAGCCTGAGCCTTATTTTTCGATATCCTTTGCTAGCGAAGATTTTATGACACTACTTTTAGCGGCAAGTATTATGTTTATCGGTCAAATCTTAAAGAAAGCCTGTCAGATCGCCGAAGAAAATAGACAGTTTATCTAAATATGGCATATAAATAATAACGTTAAGTACGATACAATGACGTTAACCTAGAAACCGATTTAATAGGATCTTAATGTGGCAATTATTATAAATTTAGATGTGATGCTGGCTAAACGCAAAGTTAAATCCAAAGACTTAGCGGCCGCAATCGGCATTACAGAACAAAATTTATCATTACTTAAGCAAGGTAAAGTAAAAGGATTCAGGCTAGCAACCCTCGAGGCAATCTGTAAACACTTAGATTGCCAACCGGGTGATATACTGGAATATAATGATAAAGAGTAAATGATTAACTTATTGCAAATAAGGCGGCTTCCTGGGCATGCAATAAAGCAGTATCAAAAAACGGCGTCAGGCAATCTTTCTGTTGGATTAATAAACCAATTTCAGTGCAACCCAGTATAACGCCTTGTGCACCTTGGTTAACAAGTTTATCAATAATATTAAGATAAGCTTGCTTAGCGCTTGGCTTAATTATGCCATGGCAAAGTTCATCATAGATAATTTGATTGATGATCATTCTATCTTGCTCATCGGGAATAAGCACTTTTAAACCTTTATTAATCAGTTTTGATTTATAAAAGTCTTGTTCCATTGTATATTTTGTTCCAAGCAAAGCAACGGTTTGAATATTTTCTTTGATTAAGTGCTGTGCCGTAACATCAGCAATATGAAGAATGGGAATATCAATGGCTGCTTGAATCTGATCTGCGACTTTATGCATAGTATTGGTACAAATCACGATGAAATCTGCCCCAGCTAATGCTAGTCTTTTCGCCGCATCAATTAAAATAAGCGCACTTTTATCCCACTCACCATTGGCTTGGCAATGTTCAATTTCTTGAAAATCGACACTATATAAAAGTGTTTTCGCTGAATGTAATCCTCCTAATGATTGTCCTACCTTTTGATTGATAACTTGATAATAAGTCACGGTACTTTCCCAGCTCATCCCGCCGATTAAACCTATTGTTTTCATTTTATTCATCCTTAACGTACTAAATCATAATATAACTTCTTTAAGATATCTTTTAGTTTATTATTAAAAGTTTATGTATCTCTTCTCTCAAAAAATAGTACTAATGTTATAATTTATCTTATTGGAATTTAAGATAAAAAACAATTAATGTCTAAACCGTTATCAAGTTATCATCCCTTACTTTATTGGTTAAGGGTAAATCAGCGCCGCTTGTTTCGTCATTTGTTCTGGTATTGTTCTTCGCGTCAATATAGCTTAGAACGTAGTCATGATTTACGTTTACCATATCGATATAAAAAACATACATCCAAATTAATACGTCGATTGGGTAACAGCGATATTCAGCTTCAATACAATAAAGTCATAAATCTAAAAATTGCAGTTGATTCGTTAAATGGAATCTTAATTAAACCAGGTGAATATTTTTCGTTTTGTCGATTAGTCGGAAAACCAACTAAAAAGCGAGGATTTGTGAATGGAATGGAACTTTCATTTGGTGTAGCTCGTTCCGGTATTGGCGGTGGTATATGTCAGATTAGTAATCTAATTCATTGGTTAGCTCTCCATTCAGAACTCCAAATAGTCGAACGAGCAAATCATAGCTTTGATCCTTTTCCTGATGATGGTCGAGTGTTGCCTTTTGGTTCGGGTGCCGCTGTTTTTTATAATTATATTGATCTTATTATTTATAATCCTACCGATAAAACGTTTCAAATTATGCTTCATGTTGGAGAGCACCAACTAGAAGGTGAGCTATTATGTGATGAAGAAAGACAATACAGCTATCATGTTTATGAAAAGCAGCATGCCTTTATTAAAAGGCAATGTGTTATCTATAGAAAAAATGAAATCTGGAGAGACACTATGACCAAAAACAATGTCGGCGGCGCCCCGGCATGTATTTGTTCAGAAATGATGTATAAAAATAATGTAATTGTAAAATACGAAGTGAATGGAGAATTGATAACTAATGAAGAAAGCGAGTAAATATCTATTATTAATGCTAATTATGTGTTTTTCCTTTTCATGTTTTGCTGATCCCAAAGTAATTCATGTCGTTGTTGCATTATGTGATAATAAGTATCAAGGCATTGTACCCGTTCCGGCCGCAATTGGTAATGGTCAAGATCCAAAAAATAATCTTTATTGGGGCGCGGCCTATGGTTTTAAAACCTATTTTAATAAACAAAAAGAGTGGCAACAGGTAAAAATAAATAAACCAGAGAATAGTAAAATTTTGGAAGAAATAATTTATAAACATAAAACAAAAGATGTTTATCTTATAGCACAGGCTTATGATGGTAAATATATTGATGATGCTGTTAATGATTTTATAACCTATTCAGCAGGGAAGAAAGAAGCTTCTTATTCAATCAATAATACCCAAATTGTCGCAGGGGGAAAAGCCAATTTAGTTATTTATATTGGTCATGACTCTTTAATGGAGTGGTCATGGCGAAATTATTTACCCGATAATTTACGATGGGACACTTTACCCAAAAATGTTCAAGAAAAACAAAAATCACGCTATGCAGCGGTATTTGCCTGTAAAAGTCAAAAATATTTTACTCCACCACTATCTCGTTTAGGAATTAATCCGTTGATCTTAACCTTGCACCGTATGGCGCCCGAAGCATATAGTATTCATGCTATGATTGATAGTTGGTTGGATGGTAAATCAAAAGATGAAATAAGGCTTAAAGTCGCAATGGCTTACAGCCAATATCAAAAGTTAAGCAAACCAGCCTTACATATATTTACGACAGAGTATAGTCAATAATCTGTTTGTTGAAGTAGATAATTAAACTTATTAAAAAGAAGGAAGATAGATATGATGCAAATACCTAAATTTGTTATCTTAACTGGTGCCGGAATTTCGGCGGAATCTGGACTATCGACATTTCGTGCACAAAATGGATTATGGGAAGGGTATGATGTCAACGATGTTGCAACCTATGAAGGTTATAATCGAGATCCCATTGCAGTTCATTCCTTCTATAATATGCTACGAAAAAAATTACAAAGCCCTGAGGTAAAACCAAACTTAGCTCATTTTGCTTTAGCTGAGCTTGAACATAAGCTCGGCAGTGAAAATGTATTAGTGGTGACACAAAATGTAGATAATCTACATGAACTGGCAGGTTCAAAAAATATTATTCATATGCATGGCGAATTATTAAAAGTTCGTAATGAGCAAACAGGGCAGATTATCGATTGTCTTCAAGATGTCGATTATCAACAAAATAAATTTATTCGCCCTCATATAGTATGGTTTGGAGAAATCCCACTACAAATGGATAAAATCTACGATGCACTTTCACAGGCAGACTATTTTATCTCTATTGGAACTTCTGGCAATGTTTATCCTGCCGCGGGATTTGTAAAAGTTGCTAATCAATCAGGGGCTAAAACTGTTGAGCTTAATTTAGAGCCAAGTTTGGGTGAAAGTTTATTTCAAACTAAAATTTACGGACCTGCAAGTCAAGTTGTGCCTGAATTTATTAAAGATTTCATCTTATAACATGATTATTTGAGTTTTTTTAAATAATTTTTACCACCTAAATTATTCATTTGAGTACGAATCCATTCAGACTTTTTCTGTAAATTGTCACTAGGATTAATTGGGCTCCATTTTCTTGGGTTAGGTAATGTTGCTGCAAGTAAGCTAGCTTGATGTGGTGTTAATTGATCAGCACTAACATTAAAATAGTGACGAGAGGCGGCCTCAATACCATAAATCCCTTCACCCCATTCAACGCTATTTAAATAAATTTCAAGTGTCCGCTGCTTTGACCAAATAAGCTCAATCCACACTGTAAACCAAGATTCTAAACCCTTACGAATCCAATTACGTGACGACCATAAAAAAATATTTTTAGCGACTTGCTGAGTAATAGTACTAGCACCATGAATTTTTTTGTTATTTTTATTGTGCTTTAATGCTCGATTAATGGCTTTAAAATCAAAGCCCCAATGATTTGCGAAATTTTGATCTTCCGCTGCAATTACGGCAATTTTGATATTATCCGAAATTTCATTCCAGTCTTTCCATATTCGTTGTTGAGGCATATTCCAATGAGAAATCTTTCTTTGTAGCATTAACATTGAACCAAAAGGATCGACCCAACGCATAGCGAAAATCAATATTATTGATAAAAGTACAAATCCAATAATTAATTTATTGATAATCCTAATAAAATTTTTGAAAATTCGATTCATGTTGATAAAAGAAAAAAAGTCACCATAAAAATATAACATATTATTTACAATCAGCTTAAATTATTTTATTGATTTGATAACAAAATAATTTAATTACAGATGCATCAAATAGAAATAACCGGATTAACAATCTGAAATTAATCATTGATTAACTGGTGTTATTAGCATTGAATAATGTTTAATACTATCCTTGCTAATCATTTTTTTAATGAAAGCTATTTAAAGCTAAATAGAGATAATAAAAAGTAAAAAATTGACAGATTTAACGCTGTTTTTTTAATCTCAATGATAATTTTATTATAGACCCTACATTCACAAAGGATTACAATAACATGCGCTAAAATCGCGGATTTAAACCCGTTTTCATTTTAACAATTAAATATAGCTGAGTTATTGATGAGCAAAAAATTACATATCAAAACTTGGGGCTGCCAAATGAATGAATATGATTCAACCAAAATGGCAGATCTCCTGGAATCCACCCACGGTTTAACATTAACAGACAATGCAGAAGAAGCAGATATTTTATTATTAAATACATGCTCTATTCGGGAAAAAGCCCAAGAAAAAGTCTTTCATCAACTAGGTCGTTGGAAAAATTTAAAACAACATAATCCTGACATCATTATTGGTGTAGGTGGTTGTGTAGCATCACAAGAAGGTGCACATATTCGTAAACGAGCTCCTTTTGTTGATATTATTTTTGGACCGCAAACTTTTCATCGTCTACCGGAAATGATAGAACAAATTCGAAGCGGTAAAGGAAATCATGTTGTCGATGTTAGCTTTCCTGAAATTGAAAAATTTGACCGTTTACCCGAACCTCGCAGTGAAGGTCCAACAGCGTTTGTTTCAATTATGGAAGGATGTAATAAATACTGTACTTATTGTGTGGTACCTTACACCCGTGGTGAAGAAGTGAGTCGACCTTGTGATGATGTAATCTATGAAATAGCTCAACTGGCAGAACAAGGTGTGCGTGAAGTGAATTTGCTTGGTCAAAATGTGAATGCTTATCGAGGACCAACCTTCGATGGCGATATTTGTTCATTTGCGGAACTGCTTCGGTTAGTCGCTGCCATTGATGGTATTGATCGTATTCGTTTTACAACTAGTCATCCAATTGAGTTCACTGATGATATTATCGATGTTTATCGTGATACGCCTGAACTAGTTAATTTTTTACATCTACCAGTGCAAAGTGGCTCAGATCGTGTTCTAAATTTAATGAAACGTACGCATACAGCGCTTGAATATAAATCAATTATTCGAAAACTACGCAAAGTCCGTCCAGACATTCAAATTAGTTCTGATTTTATTGTTGGATTCCCAGGTGAAACACAAGAAGATTTTGAACAAACCATGAAATTAATTGCTGATGTCAATTTCGACTTAAGCTATAGCTTTGTCTATTCTGCACGCCCTGGTACACCAGCAGCAGAAATGGAAGATAATGTTTCAGAAGACGAGAAGAAACAAAGACTTTATATTTTACAGGAACGTATCAATCAGCAAGCGATGCAGTTTAGCCGTCGTATGCTAAATACCGTACAACGTATTTTAGTCGAAGGGCCATCCAAAAAAGATTTGATGGAATTAACCGGCAGAACTGAAAATAACCGCATTGTAAACTTTGAAGGCCATCCAAATATGATTGGTAAATTTGTTGATGTTGAAATTACCGATGTTTATCCAAATTCATTAAGAGGTAAAGTTGTGCGTACCGAGGATGAAATGGATCTACGTGTGAGTGAATCTCCTATGTCTGTAATCTCAAGAACCCGTAAAGAAAACGATTTAGGTGTTGGTATCTATCAGCCATAAAATAGAATAGATAATTATAAAATTCCAATCATACTGGAATGAAAGGAAATTACCATGTTCATCATATTTGGCTCTACTGGGCGGGAAATAAACGAAAAAACAGGGCAATTTAATTGCCCTAAGTGTTGTTTACAACAATACATTACAAAAGATGAAAAACAACAAAAATATACACAAATTAAAGTAGCAAATTATTTCACATTATTTTTTATACCTATTTTTAGTTACCAAACATTAGGAAGATATATAAAGTGTAATCATTGTCATTCAGAATATGATGAAAATGTTTTAAAATATGTACCACCAACGTTCGAGCAACAGATAGAAAAGGACGTTGAGCAAGAATTAAAAAGTGGTACACCAATCTCAATGATGATAAATAAACTAAAAATGCAAGGATTAGATGATCAACAAGCTACAAAACTGGTTGATCAGATAGTGTCGGGAAATATTGCTACTTGCCATCATTGTAAAATGGAATTTTTAAAAGGTGTTGAAAGATGTCCTTTATGTGAAGGATATCTTAGCAAATAACATGAATGATTAGAGGGTTTATCATTGAAAATTATTACACATCAAACCGTGCTTGAACCAGATGATAATCAAAGGTTAAATAGCCTTTGTGGTCCCCATGATGACAATGTAAAACAACTCGAACGTCGACTTGGTATTGAAATTAATCATCGAGGTAATCTTTTTTCAATCACCGGTGATCAGATTTGCGTTAACGCAGCCGATCAAATTTTAATGTCACTTTATCAACAAACTAAAATCAAAAACAACATTATTGATATTGAACCCGAACACATTCATTTAGCGATAAAAGAATCCGGTGCGCTTGAAAAAATGAAAGAACATCTTCCTGCTTATACTGATCAGCATGGAAGTAAAATGGTAATGATTAAAACAAAACGTGGAGTAATCAAACCAAGAACCCCCAATCAGGCTCAATATATTGCACATGTTTTAGATTATGATATCTCGTTTGGTATTGGGCCAGCTGGAACGGGTAAAACGTATTTAGCAGTGGCTGCTGCTGTTGATGCACTAGAAAAGCAACAGATTCGTCGGATAGTCTTGACTCGACCGGCCGTTGAAGCGGGTGAAAAACTCGGATTCTTACCGGGTGATTTAAGTCAGAAAGTCGATCCATACTTACGTCCACTTTATGATGCGCTATTTGAAATGCTTGGTTTTGAAAAAGTGGAAAAACTAATTGAAAAAAGTGTGATTGAAGTTGCGCCACTAGCGTATATGCGAGGAAGAACCTTAAATGATGCATTTATTATTCTTGATGAAAGCCAAAACACGACCATAGAGCAGATGAAAATGTTTCTTACACGGATTGGTTTTAATTCTAAAGCTGTCATTACTGGAGATATTACACAAATTGATTTACCTCGTCATCAAAAGTCAGGTTTACGTCATGCAATTGAAGTTTTAAGTCAAGTTGATGAAATTAGCTTTAACTTTTTTAACAGTGAAGATGTTGTTCGTCATCCAGTAGTTGCTAGAATTGTGAATGCTTATGAGCAATGGGAACAGCAAGAGCAAACCACAAAAAAAAGTATTTAAAGGAGTAATATCATCTCTATCGTAACTAGAAAAAAGAGAACTAATATTCGAGATCATTCTGCAGAAACTAATTTATTTCTGCGTAGAGCGCTCTTTGCGTTTGTAGGAATCATTATTCTGATTATTATTTTACTTTGTAATTTGGCGGATCTTCAAATTGCAAATTTTAGTTATTACAGTACTAAATCAAATAATAATCGTATCGAAACGATACCCATTCCCCCAAGCCGCGGCATGATATATGACCGTAATGGAACACCATTGGCTATTAATAATATTACTTATCAACTCAATATTATTCCTGATAAAACTAAAAATCTTAACGAACAATTTGAGCAATTAAAAAAAGTCGTTGATTTAACAGATGAAGATATAGAAAATTTTCAAAAAGAGAGACTAAATTACCGCTCTCACAGACCTGTTCCGCTAAAAGAAAACTTAACAAAAGAGCAAATAGCACGCTTTGTTGTCGATCAACACCGCTTTCCTTTCGTTTCAATTGTTAAAATTCAACATAGATATTATCCATATGGTGCATCACTTACACATATTCTCGGTTATATCTCAAAAATTAACGCTAACGATAAAAAGCGTTTAGAGGAACAAAACAAAACGAGTAATTATGTAGCAACACTTAATATTGGAAAAATGGGTGTTGAACGGTATTACGAAGATGTATTACATGGAACAGCAGGTTATGAAAAAGTTGAAGTTAATAGTCGGGGACGAATTGTTCGCCTATTAGAGCAACATCCACCACAAGCTGGTGAAGATATCTATTTATCGATTAATCTCAAATTACAACAATACATTGAACAATTGCTTATTGGACGTAAAGCTGCTGTCGTTGCTATTGATCCAAATAATGGTGAAATATTAGCGATGGTATCAAGCCCAAGTTATGATTCAAATGATTTTGTTGGTGGGATATCTAGTGCTAAATACAATGAATTACTTCATGATCCCAATAAACCGTTATTTAATCGGGCTCTTCTCGGTGCCTATCCACCGGCATCGACCGTAAAACCTTTTATTTCAATTGCAGCATTAAGTGAAGGAATCATAACTCCGAAAAGTATAATTTATGATCCAGGATCATGGCAATTACCAAATTCTGAAAGACGTTACCGAGACTGGTTACGATCAGGGCATGGAAATGTTGACGTCTTAAAAGCATTAGAAGAATCAGTGGATACCTATTTTTATCAAGTTGCTTATGATTTGGGAATAGATCGCTTAAATTTATGGATGACAAAATTTGGTTACGGTCAACGTACAGGAATCGATATTTCACCAAATGAAGAGGCTCGGGCAGTTTTGCCTAGTCGTGAATGGAAGATACGGCGTCATAAAAAACCATGGCTACAGGGCGATACTATTCCGGTTGGTATAGGTCAAGGATATTGGACTACGACACCAATTCAAATGGCAAAAGCCTTGACAACACTTATTAATAACGGAAAAACTTACACTCCGCATTTTTTATTATATAAAAAAAGCGATATTCTTAATTCAAATGAAAATCACCCAGAAATTAACCCGACAAAATATGAAGAGCCAAATGGTTTAATTGATGTTAAATCAAATTATTGGGATCTTGTTAAAGAAGGTATGCACAAAGTAATGTTTGGTTCACGGGGAACAGCCCGAAAAATTTATCTTGGAACGCAATATCAGGCGGCTGGTAAATCGGGAACAGCACAAGTTTATGGTTTAAAAGAAAATGAAAGTTACAATGCGCATAAAATTCCAGAACATTTACGCGATCATGCACTATTCATTGCTTATGCACCTTATGATAAACCCAAAATAGCGTTAGCTATTGTTCTCGAAAATGGGGGGGGAGGAAGCTCTAATGGTGGTGCTGTCGCGCGCAAAATACTTGATTTTTACCTTCTGGGAGATGACTCTAAAGAATTAAATAATAGTTCTTCAAATACAGGACATGAAGATTAAGCATGAATAATATCAAAAAATCTTTTTGGCAAAAAATACATATCGATCCGCTTTTTTTGTTATTTATAACTTTGTTACTTGGTTATAGCCTTTATATCCTCTGGAGTGCAAGCGGACAAAGCTTAGACATGATGCAAAAACGTACTATTCAAATACTGCTTGGCTTTTTTGTGATGATTTTTTTTGCGCAATTCTCACCTCGAACTTATGAAAAATGGGCTCCGTATCTATACATCGTTTGTATTATTATTTTATTGCTCGTCGACATTTTTGGTTATACTAGCAAAGGTGCGCAAAGATGGTTAGATTTGGGTATTTTACGTTTTCAACCTTCTGAGATAGCTAAAATTGCCGTACCACTCATGGTTGCTAAATTTATTCATCGTGATGGCTGTCCCCCACCTTTAAAAACCACTTTACAAACCTTGGCTATTATTGGTGTGCCAACTTTACTTGTTGCAATGCAACCGGATTTAGGTACAGCGATTTTAATCGTGATGTCAGGAATTTTTATCATCTTTTTGGCTGGTATTGATTGGCGATTTATTATTGTTGCCATAATCTTAATTGCTGCTTTTCTTCCTATCATGTGGTTCTTTTTAATGCATGATTATCAAAGGGAAAGAGTTTTAACTCTGTTTAATCCAGAGCGCGATCCTAACGGCGCAGGTTATCATATTATCCAATCAAAAACGGCAATTGGCTCAGGGGGAATATGGGGTAAAGGATGGCTTGAAGGCACTCAATCTCAACTTGAGTTTTTACCAGAAAGACACACTGACTTTATTTTCTCAGTGATTGCTGAGGAGTTTGGCTTTATAGGTAACGTTATTTTATTAGTCCTATTTTTATGTTTAATTGTGCGTGGTCTTATTATTGCCGCACAAGCACAAACTACATTTGGCAGAATTCTGTCTGGTGGATTGGTATTAGTATTCTTTGTTTATGTGTTTATTAATATTGGTATGGTGAGTGGAATCTTACCTGTAGTTGGTGTACCATTACCTTTAATAAGTTATGGTGGCTCATCTTTAGTCGTTCTAATGGCAAGTTTTGGCATTATGATGTCTATTCACACACATCGATACATGTTATCTAAAAATATTTAACGGAATTCAATTAAATGAAAAAGAAATTTAAATTATCTTTTACTATTTTTATGCTCGCAATTTGTTCATCCGCATCTGCTGAGATGCCTTTTCCTATTCCAGCTATTCCCCAATTAAATGCTGAATCTTATATTTTAATGGATGCTAAATCAGGCGAAATTTTAGCGGAATATAACGCTGAACAACAACGTGACCCTGCAAGTCTTACCAAAATGATGACCAGCTATGTAGTTGGTCAAGCTTTACAAACAGGTCGCATCAAAAATGATGATATGGTTGTGGTCAGTAAAGATGCTTGGGCTATGGGAAATCCTACACTAAAAGGATCTTCATTAATGTTTTTGGAAGTGGGTAAGACCGTATCCGTGTCAGATCTTAATAAAGGAATAATTATACAATCGGGCAATGATGCTTGTATTGCAATGGCTGAACATATTGCAGGTAGCCAAGGTGCCTTTGTAAATTTAATGAATGACTATGCTAAAAAAATAGGCTTGGGACATACTCATTTCGAAACCGTACATGGACTTGATGCACCGGGACAATATACTACAGCTAAAGATATGGTGTTATTAGGTCGTGCAC
The DNA here is from genome assembly GCF_050589305.1 of Gilliamella sp. G0441. Lineage (NCBI taxonomy): Bacteria > Pseudomonadati > Pseudomonadota > Gammaproteobacteria > Orbales > Orbaceae > Gilliamella > Gilliamella sp. G0441. Next base: position 16,557 of record NZ_JBNRJF010000019.1, read on the forward strand.
TGATTCGTGATTTACCTGATGAATATGCGATCTATAAAGAAAAAGAATTTACTTATAATCTTTCTAAACCACAAATGAATCGTAATGGCTTACTCTGGGATAAAACATTAAATGTTGATGGGATTAAAACTGGCCATACCAGTGCGGCTGGTTATAATTTAGTCGCTTCAGCAGTAGATGGTAATACACGTTTAATTTCGGCTGTTTTAGGTGGACGAACTTACAAAGGGCGTGAAGAAGAAAGTAAGAAATTACTGGTTTGGGGTTTCCGTTTTTTTGAAACAGCTAATCCAATAAAAGAGAATACGCCGTTAGTGACCAAATCAATTTGGTATGGAGAAGAAAATAAAATCCAATTAGGTGCCATTGACGGGGCTTATGTCACTGTTCCAAAAGGGCGCTCTGCGGATATTCAAGTTCAATATTCAATAACTAATTATATTTATGCCCCAATAGCTAAAGGAACAACTGTTGGTAAAATACAATTCATGTTAGATGGAAAAGTCATCAATGAGCAACCTTTAGTTGCATTACAAAATGTTGCAGAAACAGGATTCTTTGGTGGATTATGGGATTGGATTGAGTTGCAGGTATATAAACTATTTAACTAATTTTTTATTGTGAAAGTTTTGCAAGCATAGCTTGCAAAACAATTCTCTTTTAATATTTTTAATCTAGCCCATCATTGCTATTCTAAAAAAAATTTTATTCCTTCTTTCTTTTTTTAACCTCAACCTAAATAAAATCTATTTTTCAGATGTTTATAAAAAACTTGTAAAGACCGATAAAATTAGGTAACTTGTAAAACAGTTATGATTATCGTAATTGATAATTTAAAATAAAAATATTAGGTTATAAAAATCACAATATTGATCAATATTAAGAGATAGTTTATTGAAAGCTGATTAGTAATTTCTACCTGATAAAACGATTTCTAATAAAACAATATTTAAGAAAAGCATTGAAAAATATAAATAAAATGCTTAAAGTCTGAAAAATAAGGAAGGGAAAGGAGTAAAATTTGTCTAAAAAATTAACCAATCTTGCCAATAAAATTGGTACAGATTTAATAAACGGATTAACTTCTAATATAACAAGCCAAAATCGTTATACTTTGACAGTCGATGAACTTGATTCGCCTATTTCGGTTTTTTCAGTGGAAGGTCAGGAGCAGTTAAGCCAGCTCTGGCACTATACCATCACATTTACCAGTATAGATAAATCATTATCTGTTGAGAGTTTTCTCAACAAATCAGCATCATTTTCATTTAATCCGATAGCAAACGATGCATTAAGTGCAGCGATACGTGCCTTAGGTGATTTTTTGCCGGAGGGTGAATCCCGAAAAATTTATGGCATTATCACCCATTTCAGTCAATTATCGGTTAATAAAGACGAAGCGCATTATCAGGTTGTGTTAACGCCAAGGTTAGCGAGGCTTGGACTCAACCGAAATAATGCGATATTTCAAAATCAAAATGTTGTCAGTGTGATAGAAGAGGTACTCAGAAGCCATGAATTTAGTGGCGTCGATTATCGGCTGGAGCTGAAAGAGCAATACCCGTTGAGGGAG
>NZ_JBNRJF010000020.1:0-12260 GCF_050589305.1 Gilliamella sp. G0441
AATAATAAAGAACTTGAGTTATTACTGAAAAAATTTATTACGTTTAACTCAAAAGGTTTTTCGGATTAAGGAAATAAAACAATGACAATAAAAACAATAACTAACTTTATTTTTCCGGTAGGAGAAAAACAACTAAGCCAAGACGCCTATTATAAAGCTTTGGCGGAAGCAGAGAGTGGCTTTTTTCCGTTCAGTGAAGATGGAATATGGCATGGTGGTATTCATATCGATGCGTCCTTTTTAAATAAAATAGGTAATAATGACAAACTATGGTGTATGGCAAATGGAGAAGTTATTGCCTATCGAATTAATAATGTATATCCTAAAATTGTGTACCAAGATAATGAAGAGCTTATTGCACCATATCAAGAACAACAAAAAGTAGCCTATTTTTCAAGTGGTTTTACGTTAGTTCGTCACTATTTGAAAATGCCCAAAATTCCTGATTCAACCGAAACCCCACCTGCGATAATCTTATATAGTTTATATATGCATCAGCTTGATTGGTATGGTTACCAGCAAAAAAATATTTGTCAGGTTGAATATCCTCATTTTTGGCGGGTGGAAGCTGGAAAAGTTAATGAATCAATGACAGATGCTATTGAAGGTAGTGCAATACGAAAAGAAGGAGAAGGTACAGAAGTCGTCGGTTTATTACTAAAAGGCAGTAAAATCCGATTAGGCGAGCAAAAAAATGGGCAATCAGGTTGGTATAAGATTGTATCAATCACTCAAGGTACTTTAGTGACTTCAAGCGAATTCAAAACTGAATTGGGGGATACTGAAGGTTATGTTTGGTATGAAGATATCGGTACTACAGCATTAGAACGACCAACAGGAAAAACAGCTGATGCCAACAAAGATTATGAAATCTGTCGGGAAAATTATAATATGGTAGGTTGTCCTGAGGTCGAGATCAGCGGTATAGCTGTATATGACTCTGCTGATGATCAACAAAAATTAACATATTTACCTAAAACAGCGACTTTTGAATTCGATGGTCAAGAAAATGGCTATGCCAAAATTAAAAAAATTAGTGGTTGTGTTATCCCTTCTAGCTTAAAAGTTGAAAATGGTAGCCAAGATTCAACTCATAAAGGCTATGTCAAATTATCCTCGTTGACGTTAACAGCGCTAAAACCAGAAAAATTAGATGAAGTTGTGGTATTAAAACAGCCAGTTCCGATAGGAAAGGGGGATTTTATCGGTTATATCGGACACAATGTCAGTCAAAGTCAACGCTTTGACGAACCAAAAGAAGCATTATTATCGAAGATGAAACGTGCGTTAGGTAATAAATTACCAAAATTAGCGCACATAGAATTGTTTACTTGTGATGATTTGCCTGCGTTTATTAGTAAAACTCGTGCTTTAGCAGACCAGCTACCAGAAAGTGAAAAGAATATTATTTTAGTTGAAAAAAAAGCAAAGCTATTTGTACCGACTAAACCGGATGGTTTTTTACGCGCTGGGTTGGGGATAAAGTTTATTGATAATTCAATTAATTATTATATCAAGATCAATCCTGACTATACGTTAAGCATGCCGTTGGTCTTTTTTAATCCTTCAAAAGTGACATCTCAAACTGATTTAAAGACAGAAGATTGTATAGATGTAGAACAAAATCAAGATGAAGAAATTAAAAATGAAAAAAAACGATATCGTTTAACCGACGATGATAAGAATTGGCTAATTAATCATTATAAAAATAGTTTTCCTGAATTGATGATTGGCGATATTCCTGATGAGGTTGAACTCGTTAACAACCCTCCAGTAACGAGTTTAATTGCAAATGATGGTATTGAGGATGACGCATTATTTAAAATACAATTTTGTCTTGAAGACAAATGCTATTGGGTAGCATCAAAGGATGTATGGCATTTGCATGGTCAAGATGGGCAACTAAACGCTAGAATTGATTATTGGAATAATTTTCCATTATCTTCAGATAGTATACCCGAGGACGATATATACAACACAGTATATTATCCACGAACAATACCCCTTAATTCTATTGAAGACGATGATAGACTCATAGCAAGAGATGATGCAGATCCAGAATCCTTATGGTTAAGGATTATCGCAGGAAATAAACAAGGAATACCAATACAAGGTTGGATCAATACTAAAAAAGGAGCTCAAGAACATGTAAAACGAGTGAGTCCTTGGCATTGGTCTGGTTTTAGCATGATTGAAGAGAAAGCTTCAGTCGGAGAATTTTCAAAAAAGGTGAGTCAGAATCATGCCGTAAAATTAGACACAGAAGATTGTACTGAAACAATGTTAGCTATCCTGAGAATTTTTAGCCAATCTGAACATAATCTTCAGCAATTAAGTTACTTGCCACATAATGCAAAAAGTGAAATCGAAAATTTTTTACAATTAATGAAATTAAAAGAAAAAAAACCTTTTACAAAGGAACAATTCAAAGGCTTGTTACGAACAAGTTGGGCGGCAGAACAGCTTGGACATTTATTCGTAAAATATGAAAGTGAATGGTATGCCGATGAGGCGCTCACCAAATGGCATGAAATAGACGAATTATTTGAAGAACAAAAACAACAACAACAACAAAACATTGAAAAATTGCTAGAAATTCGAGGAATTGATAAAAAGCATGAGCGTGATTTTGCACTACAAAAATTGAATGAAGCTCATGAACATGTCAAAAGCAATTGGCAAATCGAAAAAGAAGATCGCATTAAACCATTATTATGGTGGAAAGAAGTCGCACAAGCACAATCAATTCAAACAGGCGAATCAAATCAAAACTATCCAACAGGTTATAAACCAATACTCAAAAATTTATCAGCTGACGGTCAACTATGGTATATACATCCTGTAGCGATGATAGATTATTTTAATATTGAACCAGATATCTGGTGTGAGCCTGTAATAGAAGCTGAACCAGAACCAATACCGGAACCCGAACCAGAGGTAAAAACAGAACCTAAGCCAGAACCAGAACCGAAACCGGTACCGGTACAAAAATCTACAAGTAGTTGCTGGCATGAACCGCTTAAATATCCGCAGAGAACTTATTACAATTCAGGCGGTGCTGTCAAACCTCAAAATGGCGCATTTGGATTAGTCCGTAGGCGAGCTGATGGAAGTAGAAAAGCTCATACAGGATTAGATTTATTTGCAGATATTGGTACTCAATGTTTTGCTTGTTTGGATGGCGAAATTGCTTCACTTCACGAGGATCCGCGAGGTTATGGAAAAGTATTAGTTTTAAAAGTTAAAGGTGAAGATTTAAGAAAATCCCGAAATGGCTCATCGCTTGAGTTTAAAAATGAGGTCATGCAAGGAGATGATTTTAATCTTAATGCCAATTATTTCTACTTAAGATATTGCCATTTGAGTAAAAGATTAGCACATTTAAAAGAAGGTGTTAAAGTTAAAGCTGGTGATTTGTTAGGTTATACTGGCGATACTGGTAATGCTAAAGGAGTCATTAATCCTCATTTACATTTTGAAATAACCATGAAACCAAGATATAACAGATCGAATAAAAAAGATGCAGAAACCAATAAGTTAGGTTGCAAGATCAATCCGGCTTTATTTGTTAATTTAAAAGCGATTAATAAACAAATCCAAAAAAGTGTGTATGATAAACGAAGGAAAAAAGTCTAAAAAATCGGAGTAATGTTGATATGTTAAATATTCAAAAAGTGGTTTTATGTATTGTGTTTTTTTCTAGTTCTGTTTTTGCAAATTATAGCGTTTATGAAGGTGTTTTAGGACAAAACAAAGTCGAATTCTATTTTGATGCTTTGTTTGAATATGACATAAATATTATTTATTTAAACGGTAATGATTTTGAACCCAAACAACTTGAAAAAAATACCACATATAAAGAGGGGAAAGGTATTGAATTTAATGTTCCTAACGTAAACTTTGATGAACAGTTTATAGATACTATCCTAATAAAAAATATAGCTTTTACGAAAGATAACTCCATCATTTTAAATCAAACTTTGGATTGTGATTCAAAATTATATGGTCCTTTTAAATTACAAAAAAAATTTGAATATGATAGCGAAAATAAAGAGATAGAACTCGTTAATGAAAAATTAAAAAAGGAAAACAAATTCAATAATGTTGAAATATTACAAAGAGAGTCAACTAAGGATTACTTTTTTAAAACGCTTATTTCAAATGAAAATAAAGGATTTGCACAAGTGGTTGGAATCAATATCTATCGAAAAAAAGATGGTAGTTTATTTCAAACAATTAGTAAGTTGGACGGTTATGACTTTCTTTCTTTTTTGAGTATAAACACCGATCGAGATGCAAATTTTGATCATGAAAACAATGATTTTTATATTTCTAAAACTACGGATAGTATTAATGATAGAAATATAATTGATGCTTATTATTCATATGATTTAGCTCAAGATAAGTTTGTTTATTTAAACTTGTCAGGTCGTTTTATTACGTTTGATGCCAAAAGAAAAACAGCAGAAAAATTAAAGATTTGTCCTAAAGATTACACTAATCAAGTAATCTTAAAGGAGCTTTATCAATTTACAAATTCGCAAAAGTTTACACTATCTAATTCTAAATGTAGTTTTGAAACAAAATCTGAAAATAATTTTGAAATATTATCTTCTCGTCAATGCACAGAAAAAGAGGTTGAATTTTGTCAACAAGCTAGTGATTTATTAATTGATGATTACTTGGATTAAATGTTGGTCATTAGAATGACGATACGATTAATCATTCAATGCGAGTAATGCAACAATAACAATAGGTTAAAAATAATTAAATTAGGATGATACAATAGTTAATAATTTGATGGTAAAAGTATGCAAGTTAAGACTGATATTTTTTGCAAAAATACCAGTCTTAATCCAATTTGCATTAATCATTTTTTAAGGTTAATTGTTTAACTCATCATTCTTTTTTTAATCATTTCAACAAACAAGATTGAATCTTAATCGCTTCTTTATTTAGTGCCTCAATAACCAAATCAGGATGGGATCGCTGTTCTGTTTTTACATTATTAAATCCATCATTAATTGAACCTGTATATTGTGGTGCTTGTTTAATATTACTAAATAAATAGTTGATACTATGTTGATTTCGAGTAGCAGTCAAAGTGTAACTAACAAAATATTTAGTATTACGCTGATAATCAGTAACAGCATTGACAACAACTTGTTTTCCTTCTACCAACTTGATTGTTTCACCTCTGTTTAAGGTTATTGATTGTTGTGAAGGTAGATTATAAGAATACCACCAAGGTGATCCAAAGTAGTTTTCACTTGTAAGTACTACAGGGTTATTATCAAGTTCTTGGGCAATACAAATCGGTAATGATGCATGTAACGTTTTAAACGGTATAGAGGTGGTATATTTATTAACAATATCATCACCTGATGAGTTTTGGGTTATTTCGACACCTTGAGTATGATAAATTGACATCATCTTCTGGGATGTACATCCAATTAGGGTGACCAATGTCATGGATAAAACTAATAACTTTTTCATAGCACATTCCTTATAGAATAACTTGATTAAGTTTATCTGACTATTAACTGATTTACGCAATGTTGCTAATACAAACCTACAAATTATTTAAAAATCAGCTAATAAAATACGACGTCTAAAGTTGAAAAAGTGTTTATGAATAATGTAAAGATGTGAGGAAGCAATGCCCTCACATTATATAACATTTTTAATCCTCTTTACCCCGAATTTTTCTTGATAACCGTTTAAATCCGTGAGTAAAATTTTTAATTGCCATTGCTAGCATTGGAACTTTAATTTTTATATTAAAGCGTTCACGTAATTCAATGGCATCGTTTGCTTTAGTTAACCAAATAAAACCCGAATTCGTCAAATCAATTGCTTTAACTTTTCCTTCAGGCGTTAAAATAAAATTACCACCGTGAACATCATTAGAGACTAAGTTATAGCTATGCAGTTTCTCGATACAGTATTTAACTTGTTCTTCATATTCTTTCATCTCTTCCCATTTCAATGATCTACCTTCAATAAAGTTGAAGATCATATAGTGACGCTTGGTTATTTTATCAAAAGCGACAAGATAAAGTTCGTAGGCGATATCGCATTGATCAAGTGACATTTTCGCTAATTTATAAATCAAATTAAAATAAAAATCACCGGTAATTTTTGCTATAATTCGGCGTTCAAGGCGATGCTCAACACCACCATCAATTTTAAAAATGAATTTATTTTGATTATCATTAATTAAATAGGTATATCTTTCGATTCTATCACTTGGGTCAAGTAATTCATGATGACCTTCTTCAGCTAAAAATTGATCAAAAAGGGTTAAATAATTGATTTCATCATTTTGAACATAGGCAAATTTCAGATTTCCACGTTCTACTTCAATAATGTTTGCAAAGTTATTCAAATTTTATCGCCTCAAGACAAACAATAACAAAATTGCTTTATCTTAAACACTATCTACCTTAAAGTAAATGAAACGATGATATACATTAATTATATTAGTAACAGATTTTAATCATGATATCGAAAAAAATTCATTTTTGAATAATTGGATTATGATAATCCAACTTTGCTATCAGATTTTTATTTTTTATCATTGTATACTATTGTTAAATGTATTGATTATTATCTTTATAACTATGCCAAGTAAATCACCAATTTGGTTTTTATATATTATTAGAACCGCTAAACAAACACTTTATACGGGAATAACCACAGATGTTAAAAGAAGATTATCTCAGCACCAAAATGGTAAAGGTGCTAAACATTTAAATGGACATCATGATCTCGATGTTGTTTATCAACTCAGTGTAGGCGATAAGTCAACTGCTTTAAGACTTGAGTATCGAATCAAACAACTCTCGAAACAACAGAAAGAAAAGCTCATTGCTTCATCGCCAAATTTAAATGAGTTATTAACATTATTAGTTAAATAAATTATCTGCAACCAACTGTTTATTTACATTAAAACATCGATCCTAATGTTATTGGCGGTGATTGAATTGCTTCAATTTGTTGATCAAATATTTTGAGTTGTTGATGCCAAAAATCGCTATCTGTTAACCAAGGAAAGGCCAAAGGAAAAGCAGGATCTTGCCAACGAGTTATTATCCATGCTAAATGGTGAACCATTCTCATGGCTCTTAGTGGCTCAATTAATGCAAGTTGCATATAGTCAAAATCATAAAACTCTTGATAAATTTCAAGCAAGGTTTCTAGTTGTAAGCGTTGCTCTTGCAGATTACCGTAGAGTAACATCCAAAGATCCTGAATTGCAGGGCCATTACGGGCGTCATCAAAATCGACAAAGATAGCACCATCACGCCATAAAATATTACCGGCATGGCAATCCGCTTGTAAACGTATTGATCGCCAATCATTATGCCAATGTATCTCAATTGTTCTGATTAATTTTTCTAAAACGCTTTTAAAATCGATGTAAATATTTTTGGGCACAAAATGGCTAGTTAACAGAATCTCTCGAGGTTGATAAAGATATTCTTCTAGCCCGATTGTTGGACGGAAATTAAAACTTTGTTCAGCACCAATTTTATGCATTCGCCCAAGCAACATTGCAACTGATTCGAACTGGTCGATGTTGTCAATTTCGTATTGTCTTCCTCCAATACTAGGAAATACTGCAAACATATAACCTTTATGTTCATGAAGCGTTGAATTATTTAAGATTAAAGGCGCAATGACTGGAATATCGGCATTAAATAGTTGTTGCGTAAATTTATGTTCTTCAATAATTTGTTGTCGATTCCATCGGTGTGGACGATAAAATTTAACAACATAACGTTTGCGATCTTCATCCATAAATTGATAAACACGATTTTCATAACTATTTAAGGTCGTTAAACCTGAATCAACACGGATACCCGTTGACGCTATACTATCTAGGATTAACTCAGGGGATAATGTTTGAAATGAAAAATCTGAATAATTCATTAACATTCTCTTTTATTGTTGATTAAACCATTCATTTAATTGCCATTTTAATGGATCAAGTCCAATGCGTTTAGGTGATGAAAAAGGTGCAACGGTAATATCCCCTTGGAAAGGTAAAATTGCTTCCTTGACCATATTAACTTGTTTTTTGAGGGCTCCTGATGCTAATTTGTCGGCTTTGGTCAATAATAACATGACGGGTATATTGACTGATACAGCCCATTCAATCATTTGCTGATCCAAATCTTTTAAAGGATGTCTGATATCCATTAATATCACTAAGCCTTTAAGACTTTCACGTTTTTGTAAGTATTCGCCTAATGACTTCTGCCATTTTCGCTTAATTGCTTCCGGTACTTGAGCGTAACCATATCCTGGCAAGTCAACTAAACGGCAATTAGGCTCAACTTCAAAAAGATTGATGAGTTGAGTTCGACCGGGCGTTTTACTGGTTCTGGCTAATCCCTTTTGATTAGTCAATATATTAAGTGCACTAGATTTTCCAGCATTAGAGCGACCAGCAAATGCCACTTCAACGCCACTATCAAAAGGTAAATGGGTAATATCTGGTGCACTTAAAATAAACTTGGTTTTTGCATAATTTAATGGGCGAATATCGTACATAAATAAGTATCCTATAAATGCATAAACGGCATTTAATCGATTAAAATGCCGTTACTGTATAGAAAAACTCATGCATTGACAACTTTTTCGACTGCTTTTGCAAATCGAGTCATTCCTTCTTTAATCTCTTCTTCGGTAATGATGAGAGAGGGGGTAAAACGTAATACATTAGGGCCTGCATTTAATATCATCACTTTAAATTCTGTTGCTGCTGTCAAAAAATCATGAGCCCTATTATAAAACGTTGGTTGCAGCTCAGCACCTAACAATAGCCCTTTTCCTCGATATTCTCGAAATATTTTGAATTTTTCATTGATTTCTTCAAGCATTCCGATGAATATTGCACGTCGTTTTTCGACACCTTGAAGAACTTCAGGTGAATTAATAATGTCAAAAGCTTCACATCCTACAGCACAAGCGAGGGGATTACCGCCGTAAGTGGTTCCATGCACACCTGCATGCATTACTTCCGATATTTCATTGGTGGTTAACATCGCACTAATCGGAAACCCACCGCCTAATGCTTTAGCAGAAGTTAAAATATCGGGTATAATGTTGTATTGTTGATAGGTATATAAACTGCCTGTTCGTCCCATACCACATTGGACTTCATCAAATATTAGCAGTGCATTATATTCATCACAAAGCGACCGTACGCCTTTTAAAAACTCAGGCGTCGCTGATGTTAATCCGCCTTCACCTTGTACGGGTTCTAACACCACGGCACAAGTATGATCATCCATGACAGCCTTAACTGCTTCGAGATTATTAAAAGGAATATGAACAATATCCGCTGGTTTAGGGCCAAATCCATCGGAATATTTGGCTTGTCCACCGACTGAAACGGTGAAAAAAGTGCGCCCATGAAAAGATTGATAAAAAGAGATAATTTTAGTTTTATAAGGATGAAACTTTTTTGTTGTATAATATCGAGCAAGTTTAAATGCGGCTTCGTTTGCTTCTGCTCCAGAATTAGCAAAAAATACCCGATCAGCAAAAGTATGCTCAATCAGTTTTTGAGCAAGCATTAACGCAGGTTCATTAGTAAAAACATTACTCACATGCCATAATTTTTCACTCTGTTCTTTTAATGTTTTTATTAGTTTCGGATGACAATGCCCTAATGCATTAACTGCAATGCCGCCAGCAAAATCGATATACTCTTGGTCATTTTGATCCCAAACTCGACTACCAAATCCTCTAACGGGAATAAATTGGGCTGGTGAATAAACCGGTAAAATAATTTCATCAAATAGTTCACGGCTGATTTGAGATTGCATGCTTTAATCCTTATATTTTGTCTAGTTTGTTTGTTATTTTATGCCAATTAAAGCGGTAGTAAAGTAAATAATTATTCATTTATTTTGAATTAAAATTCAATATAAATATTTTATATTGGTCTTAGGTAAAAATAATTTACTTCTTTTCATCATTTATTTTCAGGTATAATCAATTATTAATCACTATTTGTATTTAAAAGAGCTTTCTATGAGTCGTATTATTTATTGCCAATTTTTAAAAGAAGAATCAGAAGGTTTAGATTTTCAGTTATATCCAGGAGAACTTGGCAAGCGTATCTTTAATGAAATTTCGAAACTTGCTTGGCAAGAGTGGCTCAAAAAACAAACTATGCTAATTAATGAAAATAAACTCAATATGATGAATCCAGAACATCGGAAAAAAATTGAAAATGAAATGGTGAAGTTTCTATTTGATGGTGAGGACATCATAATTGATGGTTATAAACCCGAGAACTGAGAGTTAACATGAGAAATAATATCAAAATTATTACATTGCTTGTTACCGTAAGTCTTTTGAGCGGTTGTCCTAGTAAAAATGCCAATTTAGAAGATGAAGATTATTACGTCAAAGATACTAACGCATTTAATATTTTAATTAGCCAATATGCTAATAACATTGAACAGATTTGGGGACCTAAAGAAGTCCTTATTGCTGGGCCTAAAGACTATGTTCAATATGAAGACAATCTTCAAACTCGAGTTCACATTAATTTTGTATCCGGCGTGATTACAATAGAAACATTGTCTGATACACCGATAATTAATTTAAAAGAAGCGATTATTTCAACATTATTAATGCCTGAACCTGACGATATTATCCGTCATGAAAAGGCCGGGCAAAATTTATCACAAGAACCATTTTTATATAATCAGGTATTAGATCAAGAAAGGCAGCCTATTCGATGGATGGGAAGAGCGAATAATTTTGCTGATTATCTGATTGCCAATAATTTAAAGGTTCGGCGTTCTGGCTCGCATCAAATCACTTATGTTGAAATTAAACTAGTGCCTAATCATATTAATCAGCGTGCTAAGAAATTTTTGCCACTTGTTATCGAAGCTTCGAATCGTTACTTTATTGACGAGAGATTAATTTTGGCTATTATGGAAGTAGAGTCTGCATTTAACCCATATGCTGTTAGTCGTAGTGATGCGCTAGGATTGATGCAAGTTCAACAACATACTGCTGGGCGAGATATTTTTAAATTACGGGGTAAATCAGGAGAACCTAGTAGACAATTTTTACTTGATCCGAAAAATAATGTTGATATGGGTACCGCCTATTTGTCGTTATTGAAAACAAAATATTTAGCGGGAATCAATAATCCTATTTCATTAAGATATGCAATGATTACTTCTTATAATGGTGGTGCAGGAAGTGTGCTTCGCACTTTTTCAAATGACCGTGATGAAGCAATTAAGATTATTAATGCGATGACTCCTCAGCAAGTTTATAGAAAACTTGTTACTTCTCATATTTCTCAAGAATCCCGAAATTATCTAATTAAGGTTAGTAAAATTTTGGATAATCGGTAATTAGCTAAATTTATAAAAAACCATCTTATTTAGATAACCTAATCTTAATAAGATGGTTTTTTTTGAAGAAATTTTTAGTTTGAATGTTTAAAATTGAAACTATTAACCCTCAACTTTCATTCCTTTAAAAAGACTTACTGTGCAACTTAAAAAATCGATAATCTTCTATTTTATCTGCTAGTTAACCGCTTACAACTCTTAGCAAATATGAAGTTGATGAATATTTAAGCTAAATCTAAAATAATTGAAAATAGTAGTAAGTATTTAACTATCAAATTTTAAATACACTGTTATTATACACTAGAAGCTATTTCGTACATTATCTTCTCTTTATTTTTAGGGTACATCAGCCTCATTTTTATAACAATAGATGTAATTAAGTGAAAGGAAATTATAATTCATGGTCAAATGTAATCGTTTCCGGAGATTTTCTAATCTGGGTATAAGTTTTATTTTGCTATTTGGGGTAAACTCTGTTTATGCAGGTAGTACAAATGTACCTAAATTAAATATTATTCGGGATGAATTTAACGCAGAAGAAAAGCTTAATTTAAGTATCTATAACCCAAAAGTGAAGTTAACGTCACAAGGATTGTTTACGACACCGATGGGGCTTTATATTTACACTAACTATCCCACTAAGATCGCTGAATATCAAATCACCATTTACCGCCAATCGGATGTAGATAACCGTCAACCGTTAAAGACCTTACGATTTAAAGAAATCAGTCCGTATGAAGCGGTGCTATGGCGTGGTGATACCGATAATGGCGAGCCGTTATCGACAAATAGCGAGTATAAAGCGATTTTAACTACCACCAGTTATGACGGTTTAAAAGACAGTGTTTATGCGACATCGTTTAA
>NZ_JBNRJF010000021.1:0-9247 GCF_050589305.1 Gilliamella sp. G0441
CCGTGGCGAGATCATCACAACCGATACGCATGGTCGTTACCATATAGTCGGTGTATCGGGAGGCCGTTGGGAGCGAGGAGCAAACTTCGTTATCAAGCTAGACCCACGAAGCTTACCGAAAGCATATAAAGTAAACGGACGTAATCCAAAAGTGGTGAGAGTATCGCCAGGGTTACCAAGTAAAGTTGATTTTGGTGTTACCGAAGTAAATCAGTAATGACCATCAAAGACAAAGACGGACAAGGAAGTCTGTCTATCCCAATCCTTTCAGGTCTTTCCCCCATTTATTGGGGGTTTTTTATATGAAGCATTCCAGATTATTATTTCATGTGAATAGATTTTAGTTTTAGAACACTGAAAATGACTAGAGTTGTAGAGATATAAATAAAATAGAGTGCCAGTTAATAAATTAATATTGTCATATTAATTAGTTAGCATAAATAGAGCAGTATTAATGAGTTTAAGCATAATACTGAAAGTTTTTATTATCATTCATTGAATGGAATTAAACAATTTTGCGTAGTGTTACAGATTTAAAACTCCCAACTAAAATTGGGAGTTAATTCGTTTTATTGTTGATAATTTGATAAAAATTTAGCAAAACGTTCAATAGCGTCTTGTAATTCACCTATATGTGGAAGCGCAACAATTCTGACATGATCGGGTTTATGCCAGTTGAAACCACTGCCTTGTACTAAAAGAACTTTCTCTTGCAATAGAAAATCTAAAACTAATTTCTGATCATTGTGAATATTAAATTTTTGCTGATCAAGTTTAGGAAATAAGTACAATGCGCCTTGTGGTTTAGTACAACTTACCCCTGGGATATCATTTAACATGCGCCATGCAAGCATACATTGATCATATAAACGACCACCAGGAACAATAAATTCATTAATACTTTGATAACCGCCAAGCGCACCTTGAATGGCATGTTGCAATGGTACATTGGCGCATAATCGCATTGACGCCAACATATTTAGCCCCTCAATGTATCCTTTTACATGTTGTTTCGGGCCACAAAGTGCCATCCATCCTTGCCTAAAACCTGCAACACGATAAGTTTTGGATAGTCCGCTCATGGTTACGACAAATAAATCGGGCGCTAAAGCGGCTATTGAATGATGAACAGCATCATCATATAAAATTTTGTCGTAAATTTCGTCAGCAAAAATAATAAGATTGTTTTGACGTGCAATTTCTGCAATATCAAGTAAAAGTTGTTTACTATAAACGGCACCAGTTGGGTTATTAGGATTAATAATGACAATTCCTTTGGTTTTAGGGGTGATCTTTCTTTTAATATCCTCTAAATCGGGCGACCAATTGGCTTCTTCATCGCAAAGGTAATGAACAGCACTACCACCAGATAAACTAATTGCAGCTGTCCATAATGGATAATCTGGCATAGGAACTAAGATTTCATCACCGCTATTGAGCAATGCTTGCATCGATTGTACGATAAGTTCAGAAACTCCATTGCCGATAAAAATGTCTTCGACATCTAAACTTGTTATTCCTCTGGCTTGATAGTGTTGCATAATAGCTTTACGTGCAGAGTAAAGTCCTTTTGAATCAGAATATCCTTGTGAGGAAGGCAAATTACGGATGACATCAACTAATAATTCATCAGGTGCGGCAAAACCAAAAGGGGCAGGATTTCCAATATTGAGTTTTAGTATAGTTTGACCTTCTTCTTCAAGACGCTTTGCATGCTCAAGAATTGGTCCACGGATGTCATAACAGACATGATCCAATTTATTTGATTTTTGGAAATTTTTCATAATGTTGCCCTTCTTATTTATTTTAATGTTTTTTTATTTTTAACAAAAAAACAATCTACTCCTATTTCGATAATTTTTGAAGATGTTATTATAATCAACCAAGTAAATATCTTTTGATTGTCCAAAATTTGTGCGGAGTATGTGATGAAAACCATTTTAACTGTCATAGGAAAAGACCAGACCGGAATTATTGCTGGTATAAGTCAAAAATTATATGAATTGAATATTAATATTTTAGATGTATCTCAAACTATCATGGGTGAATATTTCACGATGATTATGTTACTCGATTTATCAAAAATCGATGTTTCATTTGATGATGTTAAAAATACTTTAACGCAAACAGGCGAAAATCTTAAAGTTAAAGTAAATATTCAACGCGAAGAGATATTTGATGCAATGCATCGTCTTTAAATTTTATTCAATAATTTTTACTGAAGGATAGTACTAATGGAAACCAAACAGATCCTCGAAACAATTAAAATGATTGAGGAAGAAAAGCTTGATATTCGCACAATAACCATGGGTATTTCTTTGCTTGATTGTATTGATAGCGATGGTGAAAAAGCCCGTCAAAAAATCTATGACAAAATTACTAAATTAGCCAAAAATTTAGTAAAAGTTGGTGATCAAATTACGTCTGAATTTGGTATTCCAATTATTAATAAACGTATCTCTGTTACACCAATATCCTTAATTGCAGGAGCAAGTAATGATAGTGATTATGTCGCGTTCGCAAAAACACTTGATCAAGCTGCTAAAGCGGTGGGGGTGAACTTTATTGGTGGATTTTCGGCGTTAGTGCAGAAAGGTTACCATAAAGGTGATGAAATTTTGATTAAATCCATCCCACAAGCTCTTGCCCAAACAGAACGCGTTTGTTCATCGGTTAACGTAGGTTCTACGCAAACCGGTATCAACATGGATGCCGTAAAACAGATGGGGCATATTATTAAAGAGGCGGCCGCATTAACGGCGGATAATAGCAGTATGGCTTGTGCAAAATTAGTTGTGTTTGCTAATGCTGTTGAGGATAATCCGTTTATGGCTGGGGCTTTTCATGGTGTAGGCGAAGCAGATTGTGTCATTAATGTGGGTGTCAGTGGACCTGGTGTGGTTAAGCGAGCACTCGAAAAAGTAAAAGGTCAACCTTTTGATGTGATTGCGGAAACAATCAAAAAAACGGCTTTTAAAATTACCCGTATGGGACAACTTGTTGGTAAAGAGGCTTCGGAGCGTTTAGGCGTTAAATTTGGTATTGTTGATTTATCTTTAGCGCCAACGCCTGCAATAGGTGATTCAGTTGCCCATATTTTAGAAGAAATGGGACTGGAAGTGGTTGGAACCCATGGTACAACGGCTGCGTTGGCGATGCTTAATGATGCTGTCAAAAAAGGTGGGGTCATGGCATGTGGTCATGTAGGTGGTTTAAGTGGGGCATTTATTCCTGTGTCAGAAGATGCTGGGATGATTGATGCGGTAAATAAGGGGGCACTCAATTTAGAAAAATTAGAAGCAATGACCTGTGTTTGTTCGGTCGGGCTTGATATGATTGCTATTCCGGGTGATACACCAGCTGAAACGATATCTGCTATTATTGCAGATGAAGCAGCAATCGGCGTCATCAATCATAAGACCACTGCTGTTCGCATCATTCCTGCGGTTGGTTTAACAGTGGGTGATAATATTGAATTTGGTGGGTTATTGGGTCATGCACCTGTGATGCCAGTAAATAAATATAGTTCATTTGATTTTATTAATCGTGGTGGGCGTATTCCTGCTCCGATTCACTCCTTCAAAAACTAAGCGATTATTTTGTGATGCCTTGTATATCAAAAAAGACAAGGTATCACATGACTTTCTGTCTATTGATTTCTTTCTAATAATCCAAAACGTGATTTTTTCCTTCATTTTACGGTATACCTATAATGAGCAATCACACGGATACTATTTGGTAATAAATCAGTTAGTCTCATTTTTCTTACTTATCTAAAATTAATTGATAAAAAATAAAAGGAAACAAAAATGAAAAAAGTTACAATCAGTTTTATCTCAATATTATTGTTTGGTTGTGGGATTTTAGAAAGTAATTATCAACCTGGCAACTATGGTCCGATGTTAACGGTAATTAATCAAAAATTACCCGCTTATGATTTACCAAAAAAATTAGATTTCCACAATAAAACCTATTATATATAATCAAAGTCGCGATAGTGGTTCAGGTAATCCTAATGATAAGCGTGCAATTATGTACATGCAAGATCCTAAATCAGCAACCTATTATGAAGATTATTTCATCATTATGGATGATATCGTTGCCAATGCTCAAGATGCTCAAAAACTCTTTAAATTGCAAATCGCAATGCGTTCGTCTGATCCGAAAGTCACTCAAGAAGGTAACGTTTCTTATGCCGTAGGAACGGATGAAAAAAATGGTATAGGTTATTTAATCGTCAGTACTTATGATGAATCAACGCATTTGGCTCGTAATCGTTTTTATCTCATTTTACTTAATAAAAAAAATGACCATTTAGTAAAATATATGCAAACCCATACTAAACAAATGGCACAAGAGATATTAAAATTAGGTCGTAAATAGTTAATTTATGAGTCTAATACCGATAACCTCAATGACAAGAATAGTAGCGTTAGTTGCGTTAATCTTTATGCACTGCTAGTATTTTAACATTTCGATAAATCAGTGGTAATTATGCATAACACATTTTCTGACAGTTATTTTCAACGTTTTAGTGGCATTGCTCGGTTGTATGGTCAATCCGCATTGTCGTGTTTTGCTCGTGCACATATTTGTGTAATAGGGATTGGTGGTGTTGGTTCTTGGGTAGCTGAATCCCTTGCTCGCAGTGGTATCGGGCAAATTACTTTGATTGATATGGATGATGTCTGTGTGACTAATACCAATCGCCAGATTCATGCTTTAACCACAAATATAGGTAAAGCTAAAACCGCCGTCATGGCTGAGCGAATATTACAAATTAATCCTGAATGTATTGTTAATCAAATTGATGACTTTATAAACATTGATAATGTTTCAGATTATTTAGGTGCTCAAAACTTGCCTCGTTATGATTATATCATTGATGCTATTGATAGTGTGCGTGATAAAGCGGCCGTGCTTAATTATTGCAGACGACAAAAATTGAAAGTCATTACTATTGGTGGCGCAGGTGGGCAAAAAGATCCAACACAGATTAAAATTGCTGATTTGGCTAAAACCATTCAAGACCCTTTGGCAGCTAAATTACGAGAAAGATTGAAGAACGATTATAAATTGAATAAAGATAGTAAAGGTAAATATTCGATACCTTGTGTTTACTCAACAGAACAACTGACATATCCGGCGGAGAATGGACAAATCTGTTTTACGAAAAGTGAAGCGCATGGCACTAAAAAAATGGATTGTGAATCAGGTTTTGGCGCAGTGACGACTGTTACGGCAAGTTTTGGATTTGTTGCTGTTAGTTATGTACTGGACAAATTATCAAAAATTTAAGTGAACTTTTTATTTCTTCGAAAAAATTTAGCATATTTAAAAAAAGCTATTTTACCTAAGTAAAATAGTTTTTTTATCTAAAAATCTCAAAAATTAATTTCTTTTATCTAATATTAGGAATATCGCTCATCTATTTCAATAACATTTATTTTTCTGCAAGATCTTATTGTATAAAGTAAAAAACTGATTTACGATAACGGCAATTTCGTTTTGTTATTATGCATAGGCATTTAAAAGATTCAAGGAAGACGCCAAACGATTCAGATTTATTTTTTAATTTCAAGGAGTAATCTATGGCAGTAACTAATATGAATGAGTTAAATGAGTTAATGGCCCGTGTAAAAAAAGCACAGGAAACTTATTCAACTTATACTCAAGAACAAGTGGATAAAATTTTCACGGAGGCTGCAAAAGCTGCTGCAGCTGCGAGAATTCCACTAGCCCAACAAGCTGTTGCTGAATCGGGTATGGGGATTGTAGAAGATAAAGTGATTAAAAACTTATTTGCTGCAGAATATATTCTAAACAAATATCGTCATGACAAAACTTGTGGCGTAGTGGCAGAAAATGAACCCTTTGGAACTATTACGCTAGCCGAACCTTTAGGGATCATATGCGGAATAGTACCAACGACCAATCCAACTTCTACCGCTATTTTCAAATCCCTTATCAGTCTTAAAACCCGTAACGCAATCGTCTTCTCTCCTCATCCTAGAGCAAAAAAATCAACTATTGAAGCAGCCAGAATTGTTCTAAATGCAGCAATCAAAGCTGGTGCGCCAAAAGATATTATTGGTTGGATTGATGAACCCTCTATCGAATTATCAAATGCTTTAATGCATCATGATGATGTCGCTGCAATTTTAGCAACCGGTGGCCCAGGTATGGTGAAAGCAGCTTATAGTTCAGGTAAACCTGCATTAGGTGTTGGCGCAGGTAATACGCCTGTCATTATTGACGAAACAGCGGATTTAAAACGAGCAGTGGCTTCCGTTCTGATGTCTAAAACGTTTGATAATGGTATGATTTGTGCCTCTGAACAGGCTATCGTGGTGGTTGATTCTGTTTATGACGAAGTACGTCGCTTGTTGACACAATACGGTGCATACGTTTTAAATGCTAAAGAGACAAAAGCCGTTCAAGGTATCATTTTAAATGATAAGGGTGCTTTAAATGCCAATATCGTTGGTCAACCAGCGACCCAAATTGCTGAATTAGCAGGTTTTAAAGTACCAGCAGGTTCAAAAGTACTAGTAGGTGAAGTGAGCAAAGTTGATCTATCTGAACCGTTTGCGCATGAAAAACTTTCACCGACGTTAGCTATGTTTAAAGCTAAAGATTTTACTGAAGCCGTAGACAAGGCTGAAAAATTAGTTGAAATGGGCGGTATGGGTCATACTTCTGTTCTTTACACCGATCAAGATAGCAATCGTGAACGTATCGATTATTTTGGCAAAAAAATGAAAACTTGCCGTATTTTGATTAACCAACCTGCTGCGCATGGTGGTATTGGCGATTTATATAATTTTGATTTAGCGCCGTCACTAACATTAGGTTGTGGTTCTTGGGGAGGTAACTCGGTATCTGAAAATGTTGGACCGAAACACTTACTTAACAAGAAAACAATCGCTAAGAGAGCAGAAAACATGTTATGGCACAAATTACCAAGTTCTATCTATTTTAAACGTGGCTCACTTCCTATTGCTTTAAATGAAGTCGTTGAGCAAGGCGCAAAACGAGTCTTTTTAGTCACCGATAAATTCCTATTTAACAATGGTTATTCAAAACAAATTACCGATCAATTAGAGTCACAAGGTGTTCTTTGTGAAACATTCTTTGATGTTGAAGCTGATCCAACCTTAAGTGTTGTTCGTAAAGGGACTGAATCAATGAGAGCATTCCAGCCTGATACGGTTATTGCTTTAGGCGGTGGTTCACCAATGGATGCTGCAAAAATCATGTGGGTTCTTTATGAACACCCAGAAACTAAATTCGATGAATTAGCATTACGTTTTATGGATATTCGTAAACGTGCTTGTCATTTCCCGAATATGGGCAAAAAAGCAAAATTGATCTGTGTTACCACAACATCAGGCACCGGTTCTGAAGTGACGCCATTCGCGGTTGTGACGGATGATGCAACCGGACAAAAATATCCGTTAGCCGATTATGCTGTTACGCCTCATATGGCAATTGTAGATGCTAACTTAGTGATGAATATGCCACGTTCACTTTGTGCTGCTGGCGGTTATGATGCGGTAACTCATGCTTTAGAAGCTTATGTGTCAGTAATGGCAACAGAGTTTTCTGACGGTCAAGCATTACAAGCTTTAAGTATGCTTAAGTCCTATTTACCGGCAAGCTATAAAGAAGGGGCTAAAAATCCTATCGCTCGCGAAAAAGTACACAGTGCAGCGACATTAGCGGGTGTTGCCTTTGCTCAAGCATTTTTAGGTATTTGTCACTCAATGGCGCATAAAATTGGTGCAGCTTTCCATATTCCACATGGTGTGGCTAATGCAATGCTCATCAGCAATGTTGTCCGTTTTAATGCAACAGATAAGCCAACTAAACAAGGTACATTTAGTCAATATGGTTATCCTCAAGCAATTCGTCGATATGCTGAAATTGCTGATCATTTAGGTTTAACGGCTGCTGCGGATAAAGATGAGAAGAAAGTTGAGAAACTAATTGGTTGGTTAGATCAACTTAGAAAAGATCTTGAAATACCATTCTCTATAAAAGAGTTTGGTGTGGATGAAAAAACATTCTTAGCACAAGTTGACCAACTTGCTGTAGATGCATTTGATGACCAATGTACTGGTGCAAATCCTCGTTATCCTTTAATTGCTGAACTAAAACAAATCTTGCTTGATACCTATTATGGTCGTCCATATCAAGATAAGGGTGATATCAGTGAAGATGTTGCTGTGCATACAGCGGCTAAAGGTGTAGCTTCTACTACTAAGAAAAAAGCGGTAAAAAAGAAATAATCTAAAAAATTATTTTTGATTAAATTAAACCCTGAAATTGTCTATATTTCAGGGTTTTTTTATGTTTTTGATTTTTTTTTAAGCAAACAAAATAAAATTTGTTTTTTTTGCTTGCAAGGTTAAATGTTCTAGTCCATAATGCGCAGCACTTAGGCCGGCTTAGCTCAGTAGGTAGAGCAACTGACTTGTAATCAGTAGGTCGCCAGTTCGATTCCGGCAGCCGGCACCATTTTCCTAAGTAGACAAATTTAAAAAGATTCGGGGTGGGGTTCCCGAGCGGCCAAAGGGAGCAGACTGTAAATCTGCCGTGTCACACTTCGAAGGTTCGAATCCTTCCCCCACCACCATATATCTAACATTAGCAATAGCTAATTGAAGCATTTAGGTAGCCGAGTTTGAACATGCGGGCATCGTATAATGGCTATTACCTCAGCCTTCCAAGCTGATGATGCGGGTTCGATTCCCGCTGCCCGCTCCAATTGCTGATATAGCTCAGTTGGTAGAGCGCACCCTTGGTAAGGGTGAGGTCGGCAGTTCAAATCTGCCTATCAGCACCATTCTTGTTACTTTCCTAAACTTCTAAAAATATCAAATTTGACTGCTTAAAAGCTTGTCACTTGACGGCTTTATCTGTTATTATTCAGAGCTAATTTTAAGTTAGTATTATGTTGATATAAAATATAATACTTGGTTAATGTGGTGATTCACCACCGATTTGTATTACATTTGAGGGACAATAAATGTCTAAAGAAAAATTTGAACGTACAAAACCCCACGTTAACGTTGGTACAATCGGCCACGTTGACCATGGTAAAACAACTTTAACTGCTGCAATTACTTCTGTACTTGCTAAAAAATACGGCGGACAAGCTCGTGCATTCGATCAAATCGATAACGCACCAGAAGAAAAAGCACGTGGTATTACCATCAATACTTCACACGTTGAATACGACACA
>NZ_JBNRJF010000022.1:0-9219 GCF_050589305.1 Gilliamella sp. G0441
CGCTACTTTTTTGCCATTTAAACGCGATGAACCTTTCACGAACTTAAACCCTGACGGTAAAATATCTTTTATTTTAATGCGTGATTTGTGTGACGAATTATTAATCACCTTGATGGTATAAGGGACAATATCACCCACCACGACATTATCCTTCAGTGCCGTTTTTATTACGGTTACATCCGCATTATGTGCCCGGTAACCCAGTACGATATCGTTACTTGTTGCACTAAAGGTGCTGCTTCCATCATTTAGCTTAATTGGCAATGTTTGCATACCACCTGAGCCATTATAAACAATCGAAGCTGGTGGTGTGGCAAGATCAATTAAGTCATGTTTAACCACTTTTCCATTACTATCGATGTATTGTTCAAAATATGGCACTTTTTCGTATAACGGATTGGTTTTATCTGAGCCAACCACACCATCGTGATATTCACCAAACAGTAAACGGATACTGTATTTCGAATCGGCATTTATCTCCAGATTACGGAACATAAACTTACCATCGCTGTTTGTCATAAAGGATAGTGGTTTATTCTCTTTGTTCATCAGGTGTTTTTGAGTATTGTCTAACAAATAGACATCCGCACCCGACAATCCGGTTAACGCTGACAGACTGGACAGACCTTTACCTTCACGGTCTTCTACCAGTTTTCCTTCAATAATACCGCCATGGATATAACCAAAGTCCTTATCGGTTAAGTTACCGGTAATTTCTACTGTCGCCATATTTGCCGTTTTCGGTAACATTAATTGACCTTTGCTATCATGGTGCGCATCATCCGGGTCAAAGCTTGCCCGTAACGTGCTCGGTACGCCTTCTACTTCAATTTGCCATTTACCTGGGATAAGACCGGTTATTTCATAAGCCATCTCTCCGGCAGCAATGGTTTGTGTTGTCTGCAATATCGGATTGTTGATATTACTCAATTTCACCGTTAATGCCGCATTAACACTGCTGTCATACGATGCGTTATAAATCCCGTCATCATCACCGTCTAAGTAAACTTTACCTTTGATACTGGTGGTACCTTTCCACGCAAAACTTACACCGGTTGCTTTGTCCGTTGCACCGGCAAATTGATAAGTTTCACTCATTTCACTGTCAGTCTGATCAACCGTTACTTTGTGTTTGCTGTCGGTTAACATAAAGCTGCTAACATAATCCGTTACCGGACGACTCACTTTCACCTGATAATCAACACCCGATACTAAGTTCTCAAATCGGTAGTTACCTAACTCCGTTTCTGTACTTCCGGTACTGACCGCTTTAACCTCTTTCACCAGATTATTATCTACATATAATCCTACCGTGTAGTCAGCAAATAGCTTATCAATTCCGATATCCTGTGCATTGATCACCGCGCCATCATTCGCATTCACGTCTATTACTACCTGACCTTCAATGCTCGCCTGTCCTTTCAGACCAAAATCAACTTTTGTGATTTTGTTTGCCGAAGATACTTGCGCAATGTTGACAACGGCACCATTTCCGGTAATTGACGTAATGGCGCCACCCACTTTCTGTGCCACATAACTGAAGTCATAACCTGAATTTGACGGTGCTTCTACACGTATCGTCCAGCTACCTGCTGCTATATTGGTTATCTCATATTCACCCTTACTGTCACTTTCTACCTCTAAGGTTAAGCCATTGCTGTTTGTCGCCACAACTTTCACCCCTGATAACGTGCCCACGTGATAAGGCTGATGGGTTCCTTGTCCAGAGTAATCTTTATAGATTGTCCCTTTTAAGGCGTTTTCAGCTTTAAAGCCAAATGCTTGTTGCTTCGCAACATCACCGGCTGAGAAGCGGGTATCTTTCGGACCATTAACACTGAACGTCACCTGATTGGTCACTGTTGTTGAATTCGGGCTGAACACCAGTTTATAACCGGAACTTTCGAGCGCTTTATCATCAATTTTCAGGACATAATCATGTTGGCTTAAGTCTTTTACCTCAAATAAACCGGTTTTTGCATCAACCTTAATTGCTTGCTCTACAAATCCGGATTTCGTCGATGTTAACACCAGTTTCGGCGTAATTGGCGTACTTAAGGCACCAAAGGCGATATCTTCTTTTTCACTGTATTTACCGTCGTTATTGGCATCGATCACCACATAACCTTTGATAACTGCACTGCCGCGATAACCTATTTCAACGTCATTCACCGCTGGATTTTGCTTCGAAAGATTAACCGTTAATGATAAGTCTTTTGACGTTACTGCCACTGCTTTATTACCCGTTTGGGTATAACTCAATTGGTAGCCGGTCACACTTTGCGAATTGTCTGCCGTGATAACCCAATCACCAAACGATAAGTTATCTACTGCAAAATTACCATCGCTGTTAGTTATAGCTTCTCGGGTAAGTTTGCCATCCGAACTTTTCAGCGATAATTTCAGTCCTGCTAAGTTTCCGTCTACAGCCGTTTTCGTTTGGCTGTTATCGACATCAATACTCACATGACCTTTTATCGTACCATTGTATTTATACGCTGTACTATTAGTTAACTTATCTCCGTCTAACGAAGGAAACTCATAGGTATCTTTATTGTCTTTTATGACAGTGTTCGCAATTAATTGCATTCCATCCGGTGTGCTAACTTTAATTTGATAGTTACCACCCTTCGGTAATTTTTCAAACTGATAATTACCTTTTTTGCCATTCACCGTTTTGGTGTCAACTTTTTTAAGTTCAACATAATCCGTTGTACCTGGTGCCTGGTAGTTAAGGGTCACTTTGATGCCATTAAGCCCTTCGTCATCCTGTCTGTCTTTGCTGCCATTTTCATCAACCCAGACATAACCACCGATTTTTTGTTTTCCTACCAGCAGATAATTGTTATCCGGCGAACCTTTTTTTGGTAATTTTGCAACTGGAATAACGATATGCTTCGCATCTTTACCTGCTGAACTTTGTTTAAACTCATAGTCGGCATTAGTGTCTAATTTCAGTACCACAGAATAGTTAGCACTATTACCAAACATCAGGTTAGAGAATTGGTACTTACCATCTACGGTTTTTTGGGTCATTAATAGCTTACCATTACCATCTAAACCTTCATGTAATTCAACCGTTAACGCAGCTTTATTATCAAGTAAATAGGCAAATGCATTTAACTTATTAAAATCGGTATTATTATCGGCAAAATCAACATAGATTTTTCCTTGAATACCGTCAACACTAGCTTCTTTATAATAGAAACTATTACCAGAGACACCAGTATTGGTTATTTCAATATTTGATAAAGTATTGATTGGTTGAGTGGTTCCTTTACTGTTTTTCACTAATGAATAACCATCCGGTGACGTTACAACATTAATACTGTACTTACCGGAAGGTAAGTTATAGAAATGATATTCACCTTTACTGTTGGTATATTGACGAGCGATTTCAGTTCCGTTTGAAGTAACTAGACCGATCAATACATTATCAATTGGTAATTCAGGTGATGTGCCTTCAATAATAGTTTTACCTGCAATACCACTATTAAGCGCTTGATTACTAGCTATACCTGCTGACGGTGAACTGTTTGAACTCCCTGCTAATAAGAAAGACTGATTTTGTATAGTTCTTCCTATATCACCAAAAGATATTGTTTCTAAAGTTTTACTTGGTTTTAGATTAGCATTTGAAATAACACCATAATTACTTGGTGGAACAACTTCAACTACATAATCCGTATTAAGATCAATACCACTAAAACTATAGTAACCATTTTCATTAGTGTCAGCTTCAAGATATTTAACAAGAGTGTTATTCACTTTTTTAAATAACTTAACTTTAACTTTTGTTACAGCAAGATCACCTGTTTTATCAAAACTAATATCCGTTTTACCATTATTATTAATATCCACCATTACATAACCTGCAATAGCTGCATCACCGTTTTTCTTATAGATAAAATCTAAATTACCACCCTTTATTTTTGGTGTTTGTGATGTGATTTTAATATTTGGTACAGTATCTAACGCTGATTTAAGTTCATAAGTTTTTACATCTAAGCCTTGTTCTGTAACTTTAATAGTATAAGTATCATTGAATAAATTTTTAAACGAATATATACCCGATTTATCAGTTTTAACTTGATTATATAATTCTCCATTACGATACAATTCAACTGTTACCCCAACAATAGGCACATCATTTTTGCTGGTATTAAAGTTACCATCCTCATCATAATCATAATAAAGTCGACCACTGATTTCGGTATCATTTTTTAATTTTACTAACCAATACTGATCAGATGCTCCATCAGACAGAGTAGGTGAAACCTGTAAATACTCTATTTTTTTCACTTCATCTGGTAAATGCTCGTCTTTAGGTTGATTACCACTAGCCACTAATTCAAATTGATTTGAATCTAGACCCTGTAATCTGAGAAGCATATTAGTTAGATACACAGTACCACGAGGTGAATTAGCTTGATTATAAGCAAATTCGCCATTGATTTTTATCGTTTTATCGATAAAATCAGGTTTATTCAAAATAGTATTGACATCACCTTCATAATATCCCTTATAAACACGAGGTGAGAAAATACCTTCTACTCTGAGATTGTCCTTATTATATTTAGATAACTCTTGACTAGTTAATAAAACTGCATCTTCTTTTTTTCCTGAACCTGTAATATCTAAATAGAGATTACCTGTTATTCCCTTAGATGCTTTCGATACTTGCATAATATATTGACGAGGCTTAACATTATTAGCTAAAGTACCATCGGCCAAGACTTCTATGTCAAAAACACCTATATCTGTAACAGGATCTTTATCAGCAATATCGATATAACTATAATTAGTGTTATCTTGATTATGAATAATACGATATTTACCTTTAGGTAAACGGTCAAGAACTAGATTATTATAAAAGTCTCCAGCCGTTAGCCATTCTTGGTAAGCGCTTCCATTCCAATACTGAACTTGAAATATACCATAACCCTGTTCTTTGCTACCGTTACCTTCAAATTTTTCATTACCATCTAAATCATTGATAGGAATAAATCGAATTTCTTTACCTTTACCTTGCATTAAAAAGTTATGGATAATAGGTAAATCTATTTTATCAAAACGAACCGTTTGCAACTGAGCAAGACCCTGTTTTGGATCTGTTACTGCCTCAGTATCTGAGCGAACAACTTTAATGATAAAATCTTTCCCTTTTGTCAGTCCATCTTTTCCAGTAAATTCATAACGTCCTGTTTTATCGGTTTTTTGTGAAGCTAATACACTTTTACCCGAGCGAGAAGTACAATCATTATTATCTCTACATAATAAAACTGTTGCATCAAACAACGGTTTATCGAAAGCGTCAGCCGTCCCACCTACAGTAAGTTTACCGTCTCCTCTGTAAGTATCTAAATAAACAGTACCTTTAACAACATAATCTTGTTGTTTTAACTTATACCAGAAATTAGTATCTTTAGTATAGTTTTGACCACCTTTTACTTTAACAACAATACTAGCAGTATTTTTGGTAATAATATCATTTTGATCATTACGCTCTAATACAATATCATTTATATCTGCATTACTGCCTGAGCCAAAAATAGGTTGAATAACTACTCTATATTCACCATCAGGTAACTTAGTAAAATTATAACGTCCATCTTTGTCCGTTCCCATATAAGCAATATCATCATTTTCCCATTTTCCTGTAGATACTTGCTTATGTTGTAAAACGACACGATTATATCGAATAGGAACATCTTGCTTAGGATCAAAGTTGCCAGTTGTACCAACATGGCTATTATTTAAGTAAACATAACCCGAAATAGAGTTAGGCGTTTTACCTCTGAAATATACAACAGAAAAACCACCCAATCTTTCGGTAGCACTTGCATTATTTGCAACCGATCTTACTCGATATTCTTGTGTAACACCTTGGATATCTAAATAATTTGAATCATATCCAATAATTTTGTATGTATAAATTCCACCATGATCAGAATTAACCCTAGCCCGTTGAGCACGCGAGTAATCATCTGGGCCTTTTAGATATTTAGCATATAAGCGTGTCCCATCTATTTTGGTCGCTGGCGTGACGCCATCTTCTTCAAAAAAAGCAACGTTTATATAAGGCCCAGTACTTATTGCACTCATACCATTTACTTCGCCGCCCCAGCTTCCCTTATTATCTACGCTCTGTAAGCTACTTTCTACACCTAATAAACTTGGTCCGATCTTTGAATACCAAAAGTTTTGATTTGACTTAGTACCGCCATTTAAATTAGTAATAATAATCTCTTTCGGCGCTATTTTATCTTGCGTACCATTGCTAAGTTTTACTTTACCTTTATGAGTACTTTTTGATTCAGATGAGGTACTGGTTGATTTACCATCTGTGTCACCGATAAAGAAAAATTGATTCGTATCAATGCCTGATTCTTCTAAAACGATTTTATAATCTTTATTCGCTCTTAGTCCTCTAAATTTATAAGCACCTTCTTTATTAGTGGTTTGTTTTGCAATTAAACTCCAACTATTGCCATCATGTTGATAAAGATGAACTGGTGTTACAAGAGGTTTATCACCAGTCTTAAATAAAGTATTCCCATTTTTTTTACCACCATCCGGACCGTCTTCAGGGAATCGTTCTGAAGTTAATGCAAATACAAGACCAGATATACCTGCTAACGTTGTATCGTTCGGATCAATGTTTAACAAAAAGTTGGGACCACTTGTTTGACCATTTGCATCAGTTATTGTGACGTTTTGTTCAAGTTTGCTAAGCGCGATATAAGGCGCTTTAACATTGGTTACCTTAATGTCATATTTTGCAACAGCTAGATTCCTAAAATGATATCGACCATTATCAGTTGTAGTAATTGTTTTTGTACCCAGTACTTTCGTTGTCGTGCCGGGATAATAAAGCTCGACATTCATATCAATTGCACCGGTATCAGAATTTACTGTATAGATCCCATCAGCATTTTGATCGATAGCGACAACACCATCAACACCCCATTCGTTACGTGGTTTGACATTAAACACACCTTTTTGGTTTTTACCCGCCATATTGAAACTAATTTTGTCAACATAGGCGTTTTTGCTATCCGGTAACGTTGCATCCCATAAGGCATATTTGATTTTATTACTTGAATCTGCAATAAAATCTTCTGTATTAACCACCATATCATACTGATGACCTTTTAAGGTGTTTTTAAGTTCGACGATACCACTATTATTCGATACAAAAATGGTTTGTCTTTTAGAGGCGGTATGAATCAACCTAACAGGAATATTCATTGCTCCCGTACCTTTGCCATCTTTTATCGCTAAGTTGATATCACCGCCTTGCCCTTTAATAAATAAATTTTGAGCCGATGCACCGGTATTAACTATCAATTGTACCGAACGATCGATGGTTTCACCTTCTGCCGTTTTTGCCACAACCTTATATGTCCCCAGTAACGGCGCATCTAATTTATAGCTTCCATCCTGATTGGTTGTCACACTAGATAATAGTTTTTGATTACTATCATATAATTCAACTTTTAAACCCATTAACGGCATTTCTGTTTTGCTTGCCGTATTGTCGTAATCTAAATAAACTTTCCCATCTATATCAAAGGCATACGCAGTTGATAGTGTCGCCATCGATATAAATGCTGAGGCTAATAATTGCTTTATACCCCTTAGCATTTTCTTTTTCACTGTTGCATTATGCGCAGTTCGCATTATCTGTTCTCCTGATATGCGTAAATTCTCTTCTTTTCGTTTTTCAACTTTTTGCCAACTGTTCATTAGAAACTCCCTACTACATTGACAAACCAACCATGTGAACGGTAGTTCAGGTGCGTTAAGTTATCGTTATAATCCGTAAAGTTATAACCCACTCCCATCTTGATATTGTCACCGACATTTCGGTAAATACTGGTCACAACCCCGTCTTTATGGTCATCCGCCAGATCGGTACGCAATGTTCGACCTTCTATCTGGTATTCCCAGTCACCTGTCTTGTAATTGAGGCGGAGTGCATACAAGCTTGCCCCTGAGGAGTACCATGAGCTTTCACCTTTGTAACGTAAATGCCCTTGTCGGTGCGCCGCTTTAAACGCCGTTTCCCAGTTCGCATTCCACTCATATACACCTTCTAATGACCACACCCAGCTCTTTTGGTCATACAGACTTGAGGTATAGCTTTTACCATTTGACGATGTCGAGTTCGCTATCAGCTGATCATCCGGATCTAAACCATACACATACGTCAGCTTACCGAATAAATTCAGGTTATTGATGGATAACGGGCGATACGCAAAGCCTATTGTCGACTCCGTGTAGTTACTCACCACTTCACTGTTGTTATTGTGCTCTCCTAACGTTTTCGCAAAATCAAACTGCGCCATCCAGCTGAGGTTCTCGTTCACGGTCGTTTTTGCCCGGTTGGTCGTTACCCATTGGCGGATACGCTCACTACCTTCATCTATCCGGTATTCCACCCGGTTACGCACCTGAACGGTATCATTTTTATAACCGTATCCTACCGCCCAAACATCACGACGGGTTTCACCATTTCCGGTTAAACTGGTGTTGCGGTTTCGGTAACGGTTATTCACCCGTCCTACCGAGTAAGACCCTTCAACAAACTGAGATTCAGTCGGTTTATAAGTCACCCCGTAAACATCAGAGGTGGTTCGGTCAATTTTGGTGGTTTTAAATTGTCGCTCTGAGTAAAGCTCTATCTGGCTGGTCGCCTTGGTGCGTCCTCCGACAACCGTCGTAATGCCCCGACCCGAGGTCGAGTCCACATCATTTAAGACTTTAGTATATAAACTGGTGCGGTCATTCACATCCCAGCTACCCTGAACGCCACCACCGGCACCCCGGTTTGATGCAAAAACTTCTGCACCCAGATTGATGCTTTCGGTAATTTGTGAGCTGTACCCTAAGGTGGTACGGTTATCATTCGCCACATCACCCGATTTAGTCATCGTCATTTGCTGGATAAGATAACCTTTATCCCGTCCACCAAAAAACGAACGCTCTATTTTCGCTGCCACTAAGGTTTCACGGGTAGAGGCATCACCATAATTATGGGTATTGCGTTGTTGTAACTCTAACGCCGTTTTATATAAGTCTCCGAGTGTCGTGTAGTATTGTGCACGGGCTATTTTTTCAACATAATTTGCCTTGTCTTTTTCACTGCTGTAACCCAGTAAGACCCCTTTTTTATCCGCCTCAAAGTCATAACGTAATTCGCCACCCCACTCTTCT
>NZ_JBNRJF010000023.1:0-7776 GCF_050589305.1 Gilliamella sp. G0441
CGCTACTTTTTTGCCATTTAAACGCGATGAACCTTTCACGAACTTAAACCCTGACGGTAAAATATCTTTTATTTTAATGCGTGATTTGTGTGACGAATTATTAATCACCTTAATGGTATAAGGGACGATATCACCCACCATGACATTATCCTTCAGTGCCGTTTTTATTACGGTTACATCCGCATTATGTACTCGGTAACCCAATACGATATCGTTACTTGTTGCACTAAAGGTGCTGCTTCCATCATTTAGCTTAACCGGCAATGTTTGCATACCACCTGAGCCATTATAAACAATCGAAGCTGGTGGTGTGGCAAGATCAATTAAGTCATGTTTAACCACTTTACCATTACTATCGATATATTGTTCAAAATATGGCACTTTTTCGTATAATGGATTGGTTTTATCTGAGCCAACCACACCATCGTGATATTCACCAAACAGTAAACGGATACTGTATTTCGAATCGGCATTTATCTCCAGATTACGGAACATAAACTTACCATCACTGTTTGTCATAAAGGATAGTGGTTTATTCTCTTTGTTCATCAGGTGTTTTTGGGTATTGTCTAACAAATAGACATCTGCACCCGACAATCCGGTTAACGCTGACAGACTGGACAGACCTTTACCTTCACGGTCTTCTACCAGTTTTCCTTCAATAATACCGCCATGGATATAACCAAAGTCCTGATCGGTTAAGTTACCGGTAATTTCTACTGTCGCCATATTTGCCGTTTTCGGTAACATTAATTGACCTTTGCTATCATGGTGCGCATCATCCGGGTCAAAGCTTGCCCGTAACGTGCTCGGTACGCCTTCTACTTCAATTTGCCATTTACCAGGAATAAGACCGGTTATTTCATAAGCCATCTCTCCGGCAGCAAGGGTTTGTGTTGTCTGCAATATCGGATTGTTGATATTACTCAATTTCACCGTTAATGCGGCATTAACATTGCTGTCATGCGATGCGTTATAAATCCCGTCATCATTACCGTCTAAGTAAACTTTACCTTTGATACTGGAGGTACCTTTCCACGCAAAACTTACACCGGTTGCTTTGTCCGTTGCACCGGCAAATTGATAAGTTTCACTCATTTCACTGTCAGTCTGATCAACCGTTACTTTGTGTTTGCTGTCAGTTAACATAAAGCTGCTAACATAATCCGTTACCGGACGACTCACTTTCACCTGATAATCAACACCCGATACTAAGTTCTCAAATCGGTAGTTACCTAACTCCGTTTCTGTGCTTCCGGTACTGACCGCTTTAACCTCTTTCACCAGATTATTATCTACATATAATCCTACCGTGTAGTCAGCAAATAGCTTATCAATTCCGATATCCTGTGCATTGATCACCGCGCCATCATTCGCATTCACGTCTATTACTACCTGACCTTCAATGCTCGCCTGTCCTTTCAGACCAAAATCAACTTTTGTGATTTTGTTTGCCGAAGATGCTGACGGGATATTGACAACGGCACCATTTCCGGTAATTGACGTAATGGCACCACCCACTTTCTGTGCCACATAACTGAAGTCATAACCTGAATTTGACGGTGCTTCTACAGTTATCGTCCAGCTACCTGCTGCTATATTGGTTATCTCATATTCACCCTTACTGCCACTTTCTACCTCTAACTTTAAGCCATTGCTGTTTGTCGCTACAACTTTCACCCCTGATAACGTGCCCACGTGATAAGGCTGATGGGCTCCTTGTCCTGAGTAATCTTTATAGATTGTCCCTTTTAAGGCGTTTGAAGTTTTAAAGCCAAATGCTTGTTTCTCTGCAACATTACCGGCCGAGAAACGGTCATCTTTCGGACCATTAACACTAAACGTCACCTGATTGGTCACTGCCGTTGAATTCGGACTGAACACCAGTTTATAACCGGATTTCTCGAGCGCTTTATCATCAATTTTCAGCACATAATCATGTT
Organism: Gilliamella sp. G0441; assembly: GCF_050589305.1. Classification (NCBI taxonomy): domain Bacteria; kingdom Pseudomonadati; phylum Pseudomonadota; class Gammaproteobacteria; order Orbales; family Orbaceae; genus Gilliamella; species Gilliamella sp. G0441. Next base: position 1,944 of record NZ_JBNRJF010000023.1, read on the forward strand.
GGCTTAAGTCTTTTACCTCAAATAAACCGGTTTTTGCATCAACCTTAATTGCTTGCTCTACAAATCCGGATTTCGCCGATGTTAGCACCAGTTTCGGCGTAATTGGCGGAGTTAAGGCACCAAAGGCGATATCTTTTTCACTGTATTTATCATTGTTATCGGCATCGATCACCACATAACCTTTGATAACTGCACTGCCGCGATAACCTATTTCAACGTCATTCACCGCTGGATTTTGCTTTGAAAGCTTAACCGTTAATGATAAGTCTTTTGACGTTGTTGCTTTATTACCCGTTTGGGTATAACTCAATTGGTAGCCGGTCACACTTTGCGAATTGTCTGCCGTGATAACCCAATCATCAATCGATAAATTATCTACTGCAAAATTACCATTACTATCAGTCGTGGCTTTTCGTTCAAGTGTGCCACTTTTCAGCGTTAATTTCAGTCCTGCTAAGTTTCCGTCTACAGCCGTTTTCGTTTGGCTGTTATCGACATCAATACTCACATGACCTTTTATCGTACCATTGTATTTATACGCTGTACTATTAGTTAACTTATCTCCGTCTAACGGTTCAAACGGAATGATATCTTTATTGTCTTTTATGACAGTGTTCGCAATTAATTGCATTCCATCCGGTGTGCTAACTTTAATTTGATAGTTAACACCCTTCGGTAATTTTTCAAACTTATAGTAACCTGATTGGTTGGTTTTAACCTCTTTAAGTTTGACATAATTCGTTGTACCCGGTGCCTGGTAGTTAAGGGTCACTTTGATGTCATCAAGCCCTTCGTCATCCTGTTTGTCTTTGCTGCCATTTTTATCAACCCAGACATAACCACCGATTTTTTGTTTTCCTACTAGCAGATAATTGTTATTCAATGAACCTTTTTTTGGTAAATTCGGAACCGGAATAACGAGATGTTTATTCTTATCTTTACCAGCTGAACTTTGTTTAAGCTCATAGTCGGCATTAGCGTCTAATTTCAGTACCACGGAATAGTCAGCACTATCACCAATATTAGAGAAATGATACTCACCATCCACAGTTTTTTTGGTCATTAATAGCTTACCGGTACCGTCTAAACCGTTACGTAACTCAACGGTGTACGAGGTTTTACTATCAAGTAAAGAGGCAAACTCATTTAACTTATTAAAATCGGTATTATTATCGGCATAATCAATATAGATTTTACCACCAATACCGTCATCACTCCCTTCTTTATAATAAAAATTATTGTCTTTTATACCAACATTAGTCAAATCTAGACCAGATAAAGTATCAATTGGTTGAGTAGTACCTTTACTGTTTTTAACTAATGAATAACCATCCGGAGAAGCGACAATATTAATGCTATACTTCCCTTTTGGTAGATTATAGAAGTGATATTCACCTTTATCATTGGTATACTGACGTGCAATCTCGTTATTGTTTGCATCACGCAAACCAATTAACACTTTAATAATTGGTTTTGGATTACTACCATTTAATAAGGTTTTTCCAGAAATTCCGCTGTTAATTGCATTACTACTGTTTATACCAGCTGACGGTGAACTATTTGAACTTCCTGCTAATAGGAAGTATTGGTTTTGTACAGTTTTTCCAACATCTTCAAAGTGAATCGGTTTTAAATTGATATTTGTATTACCCTCTGTATTAGCGATAACACCAAAACCTTTTGTTGGCTCAATTTCAACAATATAATCAGTATTTAAATCAATACCACTAAAGCTATAGTAACCTTTCGCATTCGTTTTTACTTCACGATAAAACGTACGATTCTTACCATCAAATTTATATAATTTGACGTTTACATCCGGTATCGCCATGTCCCCGGTCTTATTAACTTGAATGTCCAGTTTACCATTATTGTTAATATCAACCATTACATGACCGGTGATCCCTGCATCGCCGTTCTTCTTGTAAATAAAATCTAAATTACCACCTGTTACTTTAGGTGTTTTTCCAGTAATGGCAATACCTTTTACCGTATCTGAAACACTACTTAATTCATAACGTTGTTTATCTAAACCCTGTTCAGTAACTTTAACGGTATAAGTATCATTAAATAAATTTTTGAACGTATATATACCGGACTTATCGGTTTTAGTTTTTGCATAGAGTTTACCATCACGATATAACTCAACGGTTACCCCCGAAATCACAGTATCATTCGTACCCGAAGTAAAATGACCATCATAGTCATAATCATAATAAAGTCGACCACTGATCTCAGTATTATTTTTCAGTTTTACTAACCAGTACTGATCTTGTGCTCCCAGTAAACCTGGAGGTGCAACTTGCATATATTCCAGATTTGATTTTACTTTTGTAGGTAGATAATCGCCTTTTGTTTGACCACTGTTACCCACTAATTCAAATTGATTGGTATCCAGCCCCGTTAAACGTAATAACATATTGGTTAGATACAATTTTCCACGCGTTGAATTCGCAGCAGTATAAGCAAATTCACCCGTGAATTTTACCGCTTTATCAGTAAAGTCAGGTTTATTTAAAATATCGTCAACATTACCGTTAAAATATCCTGGGTAGATGCGAGGTGTAAAAATGCCACTCACGGTTAACGAGCCAGCTTTATTATACTTAGTAAGCTCATCTTTAGTGAGCTCAGCTGCACCTTCTTTGTTTTTAGAACCTGTTACATCCAGATAAAGCTTGCCCGAAATTGCCTCGGTCGTATTTGATGGTACAACTTGAGCTTGCATTAGATATAATTTATTTTTATCTAATTTATTGGCAAGTGAACCATCGGCTAATACTTCAAAATCTAACGTTCCAGGTGGTGTTGCTGGATCCATATCCGCAATGTCGATAAAATTTTCGCCCGGATTGTGAACTATACGGTATTTGCCTTCCGGTAATGAGTACAACACAATCGTCCAGAACTGACCCCAATATTGATAATCATTACTGTTTTTATCCCAATAATAGACTTTTGATGTATTAGACCCTCTCTCTGAATCAGAACCATGCCTATCGCCATTCATATCATTAACAGGCATAGCATAAATATAACCTTTTCCTTGCATAAGGAAGTTTTTAACTATCGGTGCACCAAGTTTGTCAAATCGAATTTTATGGCTAGCTGCAAGATTTTGACTGCTATTTTCTACTACAGTTACACCTTTACGTAATGCTTTAACGATAAAATCTTTTCCACTTGTTAGCCCATCAGCGCCGGTAAATTTATAAAGCCCATCAGCACCTGTTTTTTTAGATGCAATAACACTTTGTCCACCTATTACACAAGCATTGTTATCTTTACAAAGTAAGACTGTCGCATCAAAAAGTGGTAGATCATCATAAGACCCAGCTACATTAACGTCTAGTGTCCCTTTGCCAGAAACTGTATCTAGGTAAACTTTACCGCGAACAACATAATCTTGTTGTTTCAGCTTATACCAAAAGTTAGTTCCCTTATTATGAACTTTTCCACCTTCAATTTTTATTTCAAAAACTGACTGGTTATTTTGAACGCCAGTATTTTTATCATTATTTTCAAGTTCAATATCTTGTGAATTAAAATTGCTACCAGCAGAAAAAATTGGTTTAGTTAAAACACGATATTGACCATCCGGTAGATTTGTAAAATTATAATAACCGTCCTTATCCGTACCGTAATTTGTGAATAAGTTCCATGTATTATCTGACTGCTTTTTGTATAACGATACCTGGGCAAATTTAATTGCTGTATCTACATTTTGATTATAATTACCCAAAGCACCAGGATGACTATTATTCAGATAAACATAACCAGATAAAGTGTTCGGCTTTTTAGGTTTGAAAAAAATAGCATTTTGGTGTGAAAGTCCCGTTTGTATCGTTAAGATATAATCACCTGTCGAACGTTCAATTTCAAGTTCGCTATTCATGTCATCAATTCTATAAGTATATAACCCTGCATGATCGATCGGAACAGATATCCTAGCTAACAGACCAAGCACGCCATAATAACCAGGCTTACCGTACGTTGCAACTAATGGTTTTCCTTGTTTATCAAGAAGCGGGGTTACGCCATCTTCTTCATAAAAAGAGACTTTCATGTAAGTTGAAGCCGTTTTTGTTAGGCTGACACCATCAACCACACCATCCCAAGCTGACTGTAAATTAGCTGTGCTAATATTGCCGTCAACAACTAACGTTCCCAATTTCTCTCGAACGGGAGAATACCAAAAGTTTCGACTCGATTTGGTTCCTTTACCTAAACCAACAACAATAATTTCTTTAGGGGCGATATTAGCCTGAGTACCATTACTAAGTTTTACTTTCCCTTTATGGCTACTTCTTGATTTTGGTGAAGTACTGGTTGATTTACCATCAGAATCATTCACAAAAATATAGGAATTTGAATCTATACCAGATTCGTTAATGACCACTTTATAATCTTTGCCGATCGCCAAACCACGGAATTGATATAAACCATTGCTCTTATTTGTCTTTTGTGTAGCAATCTTTTTCCATGAACTACCATCGTGTTGATAAAGATCGACAGGGGTTTCTAAATAAGTACTATTTGACACTGGTAACATATTATAATTCTGACCAGAATCAGGCCCCCTAGGCATATGCTGATTTGATAAGACAAATACCTGACCAGATATACCTGATAAACTTGAATCATTTGGATCAATTTTTAATAAAAATGTCGGACCACTTGTTTGGTTATTTGCATCTGTTATTTTGACGTTTTGTTCAAGTTTGCTAAGCGCGATATAAGGCGCTTTCACATTAGTTACTTTAATGTCATAACTCGCCACCGCTAAGTTTTTAAAACGATATCGACCATCATCGCTTGTAGTAATCGTTTTTGTACCCAAGACTTTGGTTGTCGTGCCAGGATAGTAAAGCTCGACATTCATACCTAATGCGCCAGTATCCGTATCAGCACCATAGATACCGTCATTGTTTTGATCTATAGCTACGATTCCATCGATACCCCATTCATTACGTGGTTTGACATTAAATGCACCTTTTTGGTTTTTACCCGTCATATTAAAACTAATTGTATTAATGTATTTATGCGAATTATCGGGTAATGTTGCATCCCATAAGGTATATTTCGTTTTATTACTTGAGTCAGCAATAAAATCTTCGATATCAACAATTAGCTCATACTTATAAGCTTTTAAAGTATTTTTTATGTCAATTTCGCCTTTATCATTGGTGGCAAACGTTAACTCTTTTGTTGATGCAGAATTAATAAGTTTAATGGGAATATTTTTGGCGCCATTACCTTTTTCATCCTTAACATCTAAATGAATATCACCGCCTTTCCCTTTGATAAATAAGTTCTGAGCAGAGGCGCCAGTATCAACGATAAGTTGCACCGAACGATCGATGGTTTCACCTTCTTTCGTTTTTGCCACAACCTTATATGTTCCCAGTAACGGGGCATCTAATTTATAGCTTCCATCTTTATTGGTTGTCGCATCAGATAATAGTTTTTGATTACTATCATAAACTTCAACTTTTAAACCCGTTAACGGCATTTCTGTTTTGCTTGCCGTATTATCGTAATCTAAATAGACTTTTCCTGATATTGGTATCGCATTGGCTACGGATATTGTCGCCATCGATATAAATGCTGAGGCTAATAGTTGCTTTATACCCCTTAGCATTCGCTTTTTCACTGTTGCATTATGCGCAGTTCGCATTATCTGTTCTCCTGATATGCGTAAATTCTCTTCTTTTCGATTTTTAACTTTTTGCCAACTGTTCATTAGAAACTCCCTACTACATTGACAAACCAACCATGTGAACGGTAGTTCAGGTGCGTTAAGTTATCGTTATAATCCGTAAAGTTATAACCC
>NZ_JBNRJF010000024.1:0-5817 GCF_050589305.1 Gilliamella sp. G0441
TCAAAGGTAATGTAGAATCCAATGTTGCAAAAAACCAAAAAGGTAATGAATCAAGTAATTTTGGTGACCATGTAAAAAAAGAACAAGAAATTAATGCTGGAAAGGGGACGGCGGGACCAACACAGGTTGCAAAAGAAGGGATTGGAGTGCCTGTAACTCAATCTAAAAATCCACTTAGTCCAGTACAACAATATGATGCTTATGGAAATGAAATTGTTTATAGAACTATGTCACCAGAACAGTTTAAGCAATTTGAGCGAACAGGTATAATGCCAGCAACAACTGAGACCTCTGTATCTCCTGTGTTATCATATTCATCAAAATATGATGGCGTAACTGTTAAAATAGTAGTTAAATCAGGGACGTTTTCAGAGCTTGAAAAGATTGGTATTGCAGCAAATAAACCAGCAAGTACGCAATTCCCTAATATGTCTACTCAAACAGGAAAATGGATGAATACGAATACTCGATTTAAAGTGGAAGGAGGGCAAATGACAACCCAACTTGGGCAAGGTAAAGGAATGGATATTTTTAATAAAAATATTGTCCATTTTGAAAAAGTAAAATAAAAGGTAAGAAATATGCTATTAAAGTTAGAAAATTCAAAAGTTCCTATGAAATTAGTTTATCTTTTATCTGAAGAGTTAAAAGATAATCCTGAGCAAATTGTAATGACACAGTCACTCACGCTCGATAAGTCGAGACCAAATATGGGGTTAAAAGGTACAAATGGTCTTTTTGGTTCTAAAGAATGGTGGAATAGTATTAAACAAGGAAAAATGCCTTTACTGCATGTGTCGGGAGTAATAACTAGAACTTATGTGGCAGGTCAAGATCCTTCTTCTGTAGATAATGCTTTTAGTTTACTATTAGATGATGGTTACGAAGTTGAAGAAAGCATTTATAACTATATTAATTACAAGGATAAAAAGCTTTTTCAAAAAGGGGCTAAAGTTGAAATTATTTACGCATATGATGAACTGAAACGGCGAAATCATAATGGTGAAAAAGCTTACTTAGATATAGTATTAGAAATGGCGGTTTCATTAGAGCCAGTTGGATAAGTATCAATACTCACCTAATTTAGGTGAGGATCTTTTATTATTTTTTTAAAACTTGCTTGTTAGTTTAATAATAAGTTTATTTTGCTTAACTTTAATGATGACTGGACAACCGACCTAAAAGTCTATCTGCTCAAGCCACCGCCCCTTAATGGTCAAAAGAGACTAAAGATAAAATATTGGATAATCAGGCTACCAATCAGAAAGCCAACGAAAGTAGTAAATTTGGTAAACATGTAAAAAAGAAAAAGAGATTAATGCTGGAAAGGGGACGAATAGTGTAACACAGGCTGATGCAGCAAAATATTTTGGGCAAGAACGAAAATATTGGAGCAAAGATCCTATAGAATTTAATGGCAATAAAGTTTATCAACGTAATGATTTATTTGATCCGAATTTTGTAAGTTCATGGAAGGTAAACGGTAAAACAGTGACAGGAACAAATTTAGAACGTATGGCAAATGGATTAGCTCCTATAGGAAGTGATGGTAGATCAGTCAATTTGCATCATATGACTCAAAGGCAAAATGGTCCAATTGCAGAAGTAACTCAAAAATTTCACAAGGAAAATCACTCAACTATTCATGTTAATACAAATACAATACCGTCTGGTATAAATAGAAACAAATTTGAATCTTGGAAAAAACAGTATTGGAAAAATAGGGCTGCAAACTATGAAAATTAAAATTACTCCTAATGATGTTAAAAAATTAATTGATCTTAATTTAGATATTATTAACTTTGGTTCTCCCAATAATGCACCGAGTGATGAATGGATAAGCAAAGCAGAAATGTATATGAACATTACTTTTAGCGATTCATACAAATGGTTTCTTGCTGAATATGGTGGTGGTGATATAAATGGAGAAGAAATCTTTAGTATATATGAAATAGATTTCGAAAATGCCGTAGGAGGTGATATAGTTTACAACTATATAATTGATATTAGAGATAATCTTCATGAAAAGAATGAAATAGTAGTAAGTAGGACAGATTTTGGAGAAGAATTTTATTTTAATTATAATAAAAGTCATAAAAATGAATGTCCAATTTATTTACGTTTAGGCAAAGAAAATGGGATGTTTTATGCTGCCGATTTTTATGAGTTTTTATATAAAAGAATAAAGGCATTAAGCAAATAAATTACTTTTTAAAGATAACTCCTACTTACATTATAAAGCTATTATTAATTTTAAATACACGAATCAATTTCTACCACTAACTTACCCTGTTCAATCTTAATGATAACAGGGCAGCCCACATAAAAGCCTATCAGCTCCAGCCGCCTGCCTTTAATGGTCAGTTGTGGTCTGGGATTGGGTTTTATGCCTTGTGGCACAAGGCCGACGGTATAAAATCGCTCAGTAATGGGCTGGGTGGTCTCTTTGCATATGGTTAATTTTAGCGTAAAATATCTTTTAGCTATAGTTAACTCCGTGTAAGTTAGTTGTGGTTAGCAGTTCGTCGTTAATCTATGCTGTTATTTACTCTATTGTTTTACTTATCTGCTTAAACCTTCCCCTAAACTTGATTTAATTCAAAGCTTTTTATTTATCCTTTATCTAATATCCACAAAACAAAAGTAAGACAAGTTTTGGTAAGCGGAGGTACCGGAGGTCCGGGTGTACCAACGGCTTATCAAAACAGTGATAGTGACTCAAGCACGACAAAATCGGCGGTTGAAAAAGGTGAGTTAATCATCCGCAATAAAGAGCAGCAAAAACAGGATATCAATGAATTAAGTTGGGATACGGAGAGCGCGAATAATCCGCTGAAACAGATATTTGATAAGCAAAAAGAGTTAGACAAAATAGAAACGGTCGAGCTTATCAAAGACATTGCACAGCAGGCAAAAAGTGTAATGAATAAGTATGACCGAATTCAGGCGCAAAATGACGTAGATAAAAATAAAGATGCGTTATCGAAGCTGGAAGCGGAAAAGGCCTATAATAAGCTGAGTGATGAAGAAAAAGCCAAATATAAAACTGTTGAGGATTATTATAATCAGAATAAAGACTACTTCTATTACGTTGCGGTTGATGAGCAGTTAAAAACGAATAGAGAAAATAATAAAAATCTGGGCGGAATGGGGAGTGATGTTAGCAAAGGGATAGACAGTGCGATATCAATAGTGATCGGCATTATCACCGGCAACATCACAGGCGGACTGGCTGGCGCAAGTGCACCTTGGGTAGCGGAGCAGATAAAAATCCAGACAGGAGATAATGAAACTGCCCGTTTAATTTCTCATGCGATTTTGGGTGCGGTGGTAGCTGAACTACAAGGCAACTCAGGACTTGCCGGCGGTGCCGGTGCCGTAACCGGTGAACTTGCTGCGGATATCATTCGCAAGCAGCTCTATGGAAAAGACGTTAAGGACTTAACCGAAGCTGAAAAACAAAACATCAGTGCCCTCGCCCAACTTGCCACCGGACTGGCTGTAGCCAGTGCGGGCGGTGATGTCAGTACGGGTATAGCAGCTGGTAAAAATGCGGTTGAGAATAATGAGCTACAACAGAACTCAGGTTTTGATAGAAATACTAATTATGAAGAATTATTTGAAAAACAATTGGAAGATAGAAAAAATAAAATATCCCAAAGTGTATGTGTAGATGGAATGAGTTCCCAAGCTTGTGCATCAAAAGTTGATGAAGTTATAAAAAAAGAGTTCGATAGCGGAGTTAGTCAATTAATTAATATTGCGACTTTTGCTCCTTTTGTGGGAGAGGCTGATTGTATTTATATTATTTGGAATGGTAGAAATTTAGCTGGAGAGGAAGTTGACAAATTATGGGGTTATATAGGACTTCTAACTTTTGGTTATGGTTAAAAAGTAAAAATGGTGGATCGGTTTGGAAATGAACTTGCTTCTAAAGGAGGGAAAGTTTCCAATAAGTTAGATGAGAATTCTTTGGGGTCAGAATATGGCAAAGGAAATGTCGAGCAAGGTGGTGGAAATTATAAAGAGACTAAGGATAAAATACTGGATAATCAGGCTACTAATCAGAAAGCCAACGAAAGTAGCAAATTTGGTGAGCATGTAAAAAAAGAAAAAGAGATTAATGCTGGAAAGGGGACTGTCAATAATATATCTAATCTAAATCCTAATGAAATTAGATTTTCACAGAATACCGTTTCTTATAATAAAATAGAACGAGGGACTGATATGAAATATACTTATGACGATCTTGTTACAAACATGAAAACTAATGGTTGGAAAGGAGATCCAGTTGATGTAATTAAAATGCCTGACGGCAAATTTACAAGTATGGATAACACAAGAATAGCAGCAGCTAGAGAAGCTGGTATAAATATTAAAGCTAATGTTAGAAATTTTAATGATAAGCTTTCACCATCTGAAGTAAATAGATTTTCTGATCCTAAAAAAGGGTTTATACCTACAACTTGGGGAGAAGCAATAACAGGAAGGATTAATAAACAGTCAGGTGGATTTAGTAAAAATAATCCATTTGGTTCAAATACATCCCCTCGCATTAGTGGTAAAACTAAGGAGTAAAAATATGGCTCATTACTTATATTCGAAAGAAGAATTACCTGAAGGGTTTAAATATCCTTTATCTTTTTTAAAAATTTGTTCTAAACAAGACGTTCTTGATTTGGAGCCATGGTGGTTTTTATATGAATTTGAAAATTTTGCTAAACAATGGTTATTTGAATTAAAAAAACAATATCCAACTAGAAAATTAATACCATTTGCCAAGGCTTCTAATACTGATGATATTGTTTGTTTTGATGGCTCAGATAAATCAGGAAATCCTAAAGTATACTTTGTTCATGCTTTTGCTTCTTCCGGATGGGAGAACAGAGGTAGTGTTTGTGATTTTGATGAATGGTTAAAACAAGCCAAAGAAGAATCAGCCCAATATAAAGCAGAACAGGCTGAGTTAGATAAAATTTAATCAAATATTAAAAAAGTATTAGGGACTGTATTAGTCAACCAAACACCGTTATCAGCCAAATAAAATTTAAAACCTTGTTGATACATCTGCAAGGTTTTTACTTTTAATACTACCGGTTTCCCATGTCTTTCTCCTACTTTATTTGCCGTCTTCTCATCACCAGATAAATGGACAAAATGACGACTACCAGCAACTAATCCTTGTTTTTTAATGGAATCAATAAATCGGGTTGCAGTGCCATGATATAAAAACTCTGGAGGAATTTGTTCTGCATGGTTAATTTTTACTTGTTGAGTTGAATGTCCTTGAGCTGCACGTATTTTTAAACCATCATCAGAAATCGTAAAACGTTTTTTATCATTTGTTTTAACAACTAGCTCAATCAACTCTCTAGTAAGCGGTTCTCCATGTTGATTAGCTTGCATGATTAGGTTATCAATATTAACCCAACCATCGGAATCTAATATGATTCCAATAGCTTCTGGTTGATGTCTCAAAATATAGCTTAAAAATTTACTTATTTTATCTAGTTGTTTGCTCATATTTATTTCCTGAATAATTCCCGCATTGTAGTGAGAAAATCTACCATTTATTTTTAAATTTGCAAATCAATCTTTATCATCAACTTGCTTTCTTCAATCTTAATGATAACAGTGCAGCCAACATAAAAGCCGAATTGCTCCAGCCACCTGCCTTTAATTGTCAGTTAAGGAAAAGGAATGCCTAACGGTAGCGATTATGCTGAATTATGGATGCGAGCACCAGAACAAATTGGACAATATTTACCCGGACCAATCGGCACAGCAATGGCAATTTTAGCTGCAACTGATATCGCT
>NZ_JBNRJF010000025.1:0-3022 GCF_050589305.1 Gilliamella sp. G0441
CACGGCAACCGTGTATGTATCTGACAAAGAAGGGACATTACGGTTAACCGGTCAGCGCAATATTAACATTAATGCGGCGGATATTATCAGTAACGGCAAGGAAACTACGCTAATTGCGGGGAACGATATATCTCTGGGTACCCAAACCATCAGTCATGCCACCGATTATACGCTAAACAGCAAAAACTATGACCGCCGCGAGTGGACGCAGGAGGTAGGCTCATCTATCAGTACGGCCGGTAATTTAACCCTGAAAGCCGGGCATGATGTGAAGGTAAAAGCCGGCGATATCTACAGTGAAGGCAATATCCGCGTGCAGGCTGGAAATGATATTGATATCACCACTGGACAGGCGACGTATGACCAGGAAGCTCGCGCCAAATCGAGCTCGAAATCAACCTTTTCGAAAAGCAAATATTCACAATATGGTGAAGAGCATAATAAAACGGCCATTGGTAGCAGTCTGAGCGGTGAAAGTGTGACACTCAATGCCGGTCATGATTTAACGGTGAGCGGTAGTCAGGTTATGGCAAGTAAAGATGTTCGCATCAATGCCGGCAACAATGTGACCATTGATGCAGCAGAAGAGACCTATTACCGATACGAAAAAGTGAAAAATAAAAAATCAGGGGTAACGACCAGCGCCAAAGGCGTCAATATAGGCTCACAATCAAGTAAGTCGACCTCGATGTCCAACGAAGTCAATCACTCTTCAGCGACCAGTCTGGTCGGCACATCTGGCGGGAACGTGGTGATTTCAGCCGGAAAACAAGTGACAATAAGTAGTAGTGATATTATTGCCGGCCGGGCTGAGGGCGATGATAAACGTGCTACCGGTCACATTGATATTAGCGGTGAAAATATTGCCATTATTCCGGGTCAAGATACCGTTGATAAGAAAAAGACATCCCAGACCAAATCATCCGGTATTGGGATATCAATGAGTAATCCGATACTCGATAGTGTGCGTAATACTCACGATATCTTTAAATCGCATGGCAGTAAAGTCGATAAAGGTAAGCAATTCTTTTTAAGTGAACAAGCCGCATTAGGTATGGATATTGCCACACCAACGCAGCTACCTATATCCTTTAACCGCTCTTCAAGCAAAAGTGAATCAAGTTTACACGGGGAATACCAACATGGCAGCTCCCTGACTGCGGCAGGTAACATTCAGTTACACGCCAACAAAAGTCAGGAGCGAGATGCACAAGGTCGATACACACAAGGTGATGTCATCGTTCAGGGTAGTCAGTTAACCGCCAACGAATCCATCATTATTGATGCTAATCGGGATGTGGTAATTGAGACTTCGGCAGACCGGCAAATTGAGAAGAGTAAAAGTAAAGAGAAGAGCTCGAGTATCACCACCGGTGCAACCACGGCTGGGTCAACCGTGCGATTTATTCATGGCAGTCCAAATCATGGCACCAAGGTTATACCGTATGGCAGTGAAAGTTCAAGCAGCCGAAGTTATTCCGATATTGTTGCACAAAATTCATCGACATTAACGGCAAAAGATATTCATATCAACAGTCAGGAAGGCAGTATCAATGTCACGGGGAGTGGCTTAATTGCGCAGGATGATATTAATCTTCAGGCGGCTAAAGGTCATGTGATAGTCAGTGCAGGAACAAACGAAATCCATAAGGAAAATAAAGGAAATCATAAAGTAGTCGGTGAGCTGGGAGGCGATGGCTACAGTGGAACGGTCGGCTGGCAGGAATCGCGTTATAAAAATACCGAGGACAGAAGTCAACAAAATAATGTCCGCAGTGAAATTAGCAGTGCAAAAGGCAATATTAATATACATGCCGGTGAAGATATCAAACTATCCGGGACAGATATTACGGCGGGTAAATCGGTTGACTTAACCGGTAAAAACGTCGTGTTAGACACCAGTGAAGATAATACCCACCGAAAAGCAGAAAGCAGTAACCGACAATATGGTGTAACAGTATCGAGCTCCGGTTATGCAGTTGCTGCGGCACAGGCAATAGAAAAAGCGGCTAAATCCTACGAGAACAAAGACGATAAACGTTTATCGGCAATTTATGCGGCACAAGCCGGCGTGAACATGGCGCAGGCACAAGTCAATATGTCACAAAATGACCTGCAACCGAATGTCGATGGCGGTCAAGGTGGCGCTGGAGCCAGCCCGTCATTAATCAAAGTGACGGTCAGTGCGACAGCGGATAATTCGAAACAAAAAAGTGAGTACAAAAATAAGATTCAGGCAGGCACGGTGATTCATGCCGGTGAAAATGTCAATATCAATGCCAAGGAGAACATTGAGGGCAAAGGTGTCGATATCACTGGTAAAAATATCAATCTTACTGCGGGCAATGATATCAAACTGTCATCTGCACACAGCACTGAAAAAGTGAAAAATACGGATTCAAGTAGTCATTATGGTGTGGGTGTTGGTTTTGGACTCATCGGCGGTCAAAACGGCTTTTCGTTAGAGCTGGGCGCCAGTCAGTCAAAAGGCAAAGAGAATGGTTCAAATGATATCAATCATAACAGTACTATCACTGCGAGCAACAAACTTAATATTCAAAGTGGTCGGGATGTCATTTTACAGGGTGCAGAGCTAGCGGGTAACAAAGTCACTGCCAATGTGGGTCGGGACTTAACGATAAGCAGTCAGCAGGATAAAGAAAAATTCGATGCCAAACATACAACGGTCAGCGCCAGCGCCAGTATTTGTGTGCCACCTTTCTGCTTTGGCTCCAGTCAGGCAAGTGTCAGTGCAAGTCAGAACAAGATGAAAAGTGACTACCAGTCCGTTAATGCGCAGTCAGGAATTATTGCCGGCAGTGGCGGGTATGATATTACGGTCGGTCATCATACTCAGCTCGATGGTGCGGTGATAGCATCCGATGCGGATAAATCAAAAAATCGCTTAGACACGGGCACCATTGGTTTTACCGATATCAAAAACAAAGCAGAATATGAGGTCAGTAGCGTTTCCGGCTCGGTGGGAATGAGCCAGGGTGGCGGTGGATGGTCACCAAATGGT
>NZ_JBNRJF010000026.1:0-2649 GCF_050589305.1 Gilliamella sp. G0441
ACGGGCATTTAATGTTAAGGTATCACTGCTTAGCTTAAGCCCCTGTCCGTCAATGGCTTTCGCGCTGATGATCGCGTTTTTTGTCGCCTGCACCGCACCGTGTAAATGCATGTGCTGCGCAGCCCTTAAGGTTAAATCGCCACCCAGTGGCACTTCACCGTCAGCGGTCACGCCACTGGCCATTAACCCGGATTCGGTTTGGACAATGTCATTAGCCGTCACAACAATATTCTTTTTGGAAAGTATGCGACCTTCCTGTTTAAACGTTTTATCACTGCCAAGTGCGATATCACCATGCGCCTGAATATTGCCTGAGTTATTCAGGTCTCCACCGGTGTTAATCTGTAAGTTGGTCTGACTGTTAATCACCCCGGCATTACGGATGTTATCTGTCGCTTTGAGCGTTAAGTTTTCCTTGCTCAGTATCTTACCGCTATTGCTTACCTGACCGGTGGTACTGACCTGAAGACCGGCTTGACTGCCGATTGACCCGGCGTTAGTAATGCGACCTTTTGCCTTAACCGTCATATTGCCCTGACTGACCCATGTACCGGTATTGACGATTTTACCTTCCGTTGTCAGGCTAAAATGACCTTTACTGCTCCCTAATTCACCGGCATTACGAACCCCAACCCCTTTCTCGGTGCCCACCATCTGGATTTTACCGGCATACATCCCGCCCAGTGCTGACACATCCAGTGCCACTTCTGGTTTTGGACTGTTATCCTCCGCTAACGGGGTGATAGTCTGTGCATTGCGGCTGACTTTATTACGACCGGTCACCACATTTAAATCATTGGCCCATACTGCCGAATTTATTGACACTGAACGGGCAATTAAATCCGTGTAACTTTGTCCGGTGCTGTCGAGCCCTTTACCGGCTACCGAAATATGCCCCTGCTCAACCTGATAACCGGTTAACTCTCCGTTGTCTATTATCGGTTTACCTGTGGTGAGTGTGCTTCGGTCTGCGTTAATAAAACCACACCCGTGACAGCTAATCCCGGACGGATTGGCGATGATGACCTGCGCTTTTTGACCGGCAACCTCAATGACACCATTTAACTGGCTCGGGTTACGGGAGTTGACTTCGTTTAAGATGATTTTTGCTGAGCCTGTTTTTAAGTACTCATTACCCTGTACATAACCGCCAATCTGAGTTTGAGTGATTTTACCGCTGTTATTTAAAATCACCCCACGCTGTGAAACATCAAACTGCTTGTATTTATTATGAGAAAGCCCTTTTTTGTTTGGCGTCTGAATATTGACCTGTGTGACCCCATTCGCCGCCTGAATAACTTGCGCCTGCTGCGTTTTCTTTGCCTGCGGGTCGGCAATAATTTGACTGCCATGTGCCGGTAAAGAGAGGGTGACAAACCCGAATGATATCGACATCAGCAAGGTAACCGGTTTTAATGTTGCCAACACGGATTTAGATAAAGTCTGACCTAAACCTGATGTTGATTTTTCGTGACCGGTAGGGGTTTTTGCTATATCAGCCACCACCATCTGCATGCCACGTTTTTTATTAAAGATAACCCGATATAAATCCTTATTCATGCTAATACCCTTATATAACCTTATACTGTAATTGTTTTGTTTATTATTGTTTTATGATGTTATTGTTTTTCTGTTAATCTATTGTTGTTTTGCTAATGTTTTCTTGAGTGAGTTATTGGCTGACGTTGTCCGGGAATACTCCGCCAAATTTGCAACGTCAGGCAATAAGATTAAAAACTCCAGTTAAGCGAAAAGCCTAATGTCATTGGATTAGTTTTAAATCCTTTTGGCTTACGAACAGGCATGCCGGCAAACAGGTCATAGTACATGCCAAAGTTACTGCCACGCACCCCCACCACACTACCGGTTAAATGCCGACCTAACAGATATTCACTTTTTGCCCCGGATACTTCGCCGGTATCAAACCCTAAATACGGCTCATGATTTAATGGTGCCTGCCATGACAACTCATTACGGACATACCAACCGCGGTCAGCTTTTAGCGTCAACTCGCCATCAAAGCCACGTACACTCCAGCGTCCGCCAATCGAAAACTGGTCAGGTGAGGTTAAATTCCCTTTGCGCGTATATTGTCCCTGATAATCCAGACGATACCGGAACTGTTGTGAGCCCAGTGTAAAAGGAATGTTGGAGGAGAAATTAACGGAAATAATTTCCGCTAATGGAGTGATATTGGCCTCTCGGTCATACTCTTCCGGTGCCTTTTGGGCATTAAACCATCGTACCCCTTTTTGGAAAGAGACGCCGGCATCAAAAACCATATCATTGACATAATGACGATGTTGCAGTCCCAGCTGCCAGTAAGTCGTTTTTCGGCGCTGGATTTCAATTTCATTATCATCAATATAGTTATGCGATTGCTTTAATGTGATGCCATAATTAAGGGTGGTTTTTTGCGATTCATTTCGATGAATGACCCGACTTAACTGGAAATTGGCATTACGGCTGCGACCACTGTATTTGTAATCGACGAGTTGTCCGGCGACGGTTTGATGGTATTTATTCCCTGATAACGAGGCACTGAATAACCAGTAGCCAAACGGGACGGAGTAAGAAAACAGAAAATTCCGTGAGCCATATTTACTTTTGCCACTTAAATCCCGACCACCGGTGACATAAAAAGCATCA
>NZ_JBNRJF010000027.1:0-2314 GCF_050589305.1 Gilliamella sp. G0441
GCATGGCTCTGGCGATAATAGTATCAGTTTCACAAAAAACATCATTTTCAGTAAAAGTATTATAAAAACGTTCGGTTGCTGATTGATAGCGTGAATCGTCTTTTTTTTCTGGCTTGCTATCAGGCTTGTTATCAATAATACCCAGTTTATCCCACGCTTGTTTTTGTAGAATTGCTGGTTCATATCTTTCAGCTAAGCATTCAACACCACTATAAGCATATTTATAATTAAAATTTTCCCATTCAAACTGTAAATAAACTAAACGCCATTCATAATCAAAATAGCTATATCTATTTAAAAGGGAACATCCTTCCGATTCAGCCTCTTTTTCACCTGAATAAAGATATTTTTTTAATAATGCTAAAATTCTATCGGTATCGTATTGCTCAATAACGCCATTAAGGGCAAAATATTCGTCAACCGTGTCAGTTAGCAAATCTGCATAATATTCATCTGATTTCTCGAGATATTTTAGGTCGCTTTCAAGCTCAAATACCTTTGTTTGTCGATAGGTTTGCTCTAGTGGTATTTCAATAAGAATATTATCTGTTTGGAAAAGGGCAATTTTGAAATATTTATTAGTCATATCACCAAAAAAACCATCATCCAGCATTTTCTGGAGTTTTTCGGTAAGTAATGGAACAAAATATTGATTATTTATCTCAACGCCATAACTAGTCCCATCATATTCTAGCTCATTTAGATTTTCTGAATAATAGCATTGGTAACTTCGCTCATTGAATAAAGCATATATTTCCAGCTTTTTATAATCAAAGGTAATATAAAAACCACAAACATTTTCAGGTAACTTGTCAGTTGGAGTATTTTTTTCATCTTCTGTTTGGGTAGTATCAAAAATGTACTGTAATCCGTTAACTATTTTATCCACCATTTGTACCGGATAATCGGTAAGATATTGTTCAGCCAGCTGATGGATTGATTCGGAATGAGTCTGATAACGGTCATAAATATATTTCATCACACCTTGCGCAAAGATTTCTTGGAAAAGAATTTCTGGATCTATGATTCTCAAAAGATAAGGAATGCAATCAAAGTGAATAGGTGATATTTTTTTCATAAATTTTGAAAATATCATTTGTAGCATATCTTTGATGAAAATTTGAAATTCATTATTGCTGGGGCTTAATGCTTTTAATTGTTCAAATGTCGCTTCAATATCGAACTCCACACCTTGCTTTATATAACTTCGTAACAATATTTTTAAATTATCAAATTCTTGTTCTTGTGGTGTTTTGGTTAAAGTCTCTTTTTTAATTGAAGTATTACTTTGTTTTGGTGGTTGTTTAACTGGAACAACTTCTTTAGGCGGAACCTTACGTAACTCTTCAAAATCAAATGCTACAAGATCCCTCCACGGTTTTTCTTTACCATCATCAATCACATCTTTGGGTGGAATGGGTTTGGGGTGTTGTTTTGGTTTTGGAGCATCAGGCATTTTGATGATTGTTTTTTCTGTGCAGGTTGATTGTTCAAGCGCTGGTGGGATTGCTTTTTCCTCATAGCCCTTTTTGATTTTTGATTTGATCAGTTTGTTGGCTTCTTTTTCCGCATCGTAAGGCGAAGAAAACGTTTTAACTTGTGTTTGTCCTTTTGTCCCTATCTTACCAAATACGATTGTTAGGGATTCGTCTTGTTGGGTGATATACCAAAATTTGTTTGATTGTAAATCGCTATATTCTAGATACTTTTTCATTGTGTTATGTTTTCCTTATACTTATCTTTTTTATATTTATCAGAATAATTTGAATTTATCCTGTTTATTGGGGCATAAGCCCCTTTTTATGATTTTATTTTTTATAATTTCGCTAACTTTTCCTGCCAGTATTCTTGATATTGTGGCAGGCGTTTTTGTGCTGTTTGGTACACCTGTTTTAGTTCAGTAGTATCGAGTTTTCTTTGCAGTTTCTCCATGGCATAATCTTGTTTTTTCTGCATCATGTATGCCCTAAACAGTAGTGAGGCATCATAGACTTCACCCATATCCGGCGTAATTTTTTCAAGCTGTTTGATTGCCCGATAATTATCATCCTTCAAAACTCCGGCGGCTATAGCTTCATCCAAATACATCATACCGGGCTTAGAGTAATCAATGTTTGGGCTTCCTTTGGGACTATCGAAGTAATAGTGTTGTTTTCTTAGTGCGTATAATTTCTCTTTATCGGGCGCTTGTTTGTTCATTGCTTCTGCAATCTTAGCAAAATCCATTACTCCATAAATTAGCTGAGCTTGGTTTTTACCATAAATTCCCATACCCACTTGATAAGGTGTGCCACTAAAATCAATCACGACCTTT
>NZ_JBNRJF010000028.1:0-2093 GCF_050589305.1 Gilliamella sp. G0441
GGTTAATGCCGCCATCTGCTCTTCGCTTAAGGCAACCCCCGGTTGCAGCTGATATTGTTTGCTATATAACTGACCGGCTAAGAGTAAATCCCGGTACTGGTCATCACTGTTATTATAACCGGACAGGTAACTTTTACCGGTCAGTGCAATCAGCTGGTCCTGAATCAATTTCTGTTCATAGTAACCATCACCTAACCGTTTTTGTAAACTGTCAGAATCAATAAAATCTAAGCTACTTATCCATTTTTTACGGTTAGTAAAGCGAGGGTCAGTTTCAATTAAATATAAACTCTCTTTTTCCGGTCTGATTTGAAAAATGGTATTATCCGGCAATTTAATCGGCACCACCGTTGGGTACTGAACAAATTCCGGTGGTAATACCGTTACCCCCTGTTTATCAGCAACGGTTGATACCGGGGAAAGCTGGGTGTTTTCCGCCACCGTTAACGTGCCCAGTGACATCGCTTCGGTGGTATTGACCCCTTGATAAGCGCCGTACTTTTGTTTGGTTTTCCAGTTGTGAGCGTCCTTTTCTTTTTTGTAATGAGAAATCCTTCCGCGATTTTTATGACCTTTTGAATCGACCTCTTTAATCCAGCGTTCACCTTTGGTTTCCAGATTATCAAACTGCCTTGCATTAATTTGCATGGTCTGACCTGAAAGCAGTTGACTGTCCTGATTGGTCACCACATCGCCCTGAATGATCAGATTTTTACCGGCCTGTATTTTGGCCGGATCCTGATTGAGCAGCTGGCTTTCGTAAATAACCCGGTCATAGAAATACTCTATAAAATGTTTACTGTGCCCCAGTCCCTTGACATAAAACCTGACGTGATTGCCTTTGTCAAATTGAAGATAACCTTCATTGGTTTTTTTGCCATTTTCATCAATAATATAGCGATATTTACCTTCACGATTGTCACTGATACGGTAACGTTTTTGATTTCCACCAAAACAACTGTATTTATCTTTGTCACCCGAGCACCATTCATATTCATGATAACTTTTGCGGTCAACCTCAACCGGGCTGCTGATTTTGACATATAAGTCCCGGTTATCTAACTTATCCGCCGCTAAATAGAGCGAGCCACCGGCCTCTATTGTGGCACTGTGGTTACTGACCTGCTGACTGCGACCGGTCACCCCTTGTGTGCTGGCCTGCCCGCCAATAAACATCTCCCCCTGACTTAATAATAATGCATGGTCTTTATTCAGCAGCTCCCGGGCACCGATAAGTAACCGGTCACGGGCACCAATCACCGGCGCCACCGAGCCGGCAGCGGACTTCAGGTTAGTCAGCTTGCCGGTATTAATCACCACTGCATCCCCATAAATACGACCGCTGTCGAGATTATTGAGCGTATCGGTCTGAATATCAGTCAGCCCGCCATCAATCACACCATAATTAGTTAATTGGGTAGTTGAAATCCGGGTACTGCCCCCGGCAATATCGCCAGCCTGTTGATTATAAAGTTCACGGGCGGTCAGGGTTAATTGCCCCCCGGATTTAATTTGTGACTGATTGTCAATGCGGCCACTGGCAGTAAGGGTTAGCTGACCATTGGCCAGAATGGTTTGTTGATTAATCCAGTCAGATACCACCGTCAGGAACATATCCTGACCGCTTTCTATACGACCGTTGCGATTACCGGCTAATGTGTGGCTGCCTATTTTTAACGTCGAAAGCGACGATATTGTCCCGTCCTGATTATTGAGGTTATTCAGATACGCCTGAGCAGACCCGGCTATTGTTAACTGCCCCTGACTTAATACCTTCCCTTGCTGATTATCAAGATGTTGCGTGGTGAGATTAAGCACGGTTTTACCAAATAAGGTTCCTTCCCGGTTATCTACCGTTGCCCCGTGGAGAGTCAGCGCATCGGCACTGAGTGTGGCGTGTTTTGCCGACACGCCGTCAATGCCATGTATCGTTGCCTGACCGTCAACATACACACCGGCATTATCAAGATTGACAGCACCCCCACGGGCATTTAATGTTAAGGTATCACTGCTTAGCTTAAGCCCCTGTCCGTCAATGGCTTTCGCGCTGATGATCGCGTTTTTTGTCGCCTGCACCGCACCGTGTAAATGCA
>NZ_JBNRJF010000029.1:0-2037 GCF_050589305.1 Gilliamella sp. G0441
GTGACTGCCCCGGGTTTCACCATTCGATAAAAACACCGTCGCTAATGTGCGGGTATCACCATACTGGGTCGACTGCTCACTTTCGTGATATAATTTTGCCCCGTATAAACTGCGGTTAAAGTTGGCAAACTCATTACCGGTAATCTGTGTGGTATAGTTACCCCATAACCCGTAACTTTTGCCTCTCTCTAATTTGATATAAAACTTACCTTCCGTATCCACATCACTTTCTGTGGTCGAACCATCTCCGTATATCGGGTAGTAAGATTGTGGGTCGATTTCACGCGCAAAACGAGTCGGGTCTTTTTCACCTAAATGACCAAAGGCATTTTTTAGCTTCGTTTCTGTTGTGTCTAAATGCGCCGTTAACCGGTAATCACCCTTATTCGCTTTGACATAAAAAGCTACCCGACCATCCCAGCTCCCTTTGCCACTGTAGTGGTGACTGTCGGCCTCTTCCAGTATCGAACGCCCTTCTCCGCTGACATTGTTTTGCGCATACGTCACATCCACGATACCCACATAAAAAATGTCATCTTTCTTTTCAACCACCAACTTTTCCTGTTGCGATTGCTTCTGACCCGATTCATCCTGCCAGCTTAAATTAAACTGATACTCACCCGGCGATAAAATCATCTCCCGCATCGCTCGGCCCTCGGCATCCACTACTAAAGGCTCGCCATTAAGCATCACCCCTTGTTTACCTTTTAAGCCCGCCATCTGAATAACAACTTTCCGGTCCTGAGCATCACTCACAATACCCTGATGGTCTATCCGGCTTTCGCCAAACCCCGGTATTGTGCTATCTGATTTCAATTTACCAAAGAATAAATGACCTGAGCCCGATTGATTGTCGGGTTTGTTGTAGGAAATAAAATCACTGCCAGAGTCTGCTGTGCCCTGACCTAAGGTCTTAAACGATGTCGCATAAACACTGTCTTTTAAACCGTCATAACTGGTGGTAGTCAAAATCGCTTTATACTCGCTATTTGTCGATAACGGCTCGCCATTATCGGTATCACCATGCCATAACACCGCTTCATACGGACTGATTTCTTTAAATCGTAAGGTCTTTAACGGTTGACGGTTATCTACATCCGATTGGCGGTAAATGGTGATTTGA
This sequence comes from Gilliamella sp. G0441, assembly GCF_050589305.1. Lineage (NCBI taxonomy): Bacteria > Pseudomonadati > Pseudomonadota > Gammaproteobacteria > Orbales > Orbaceae > Gilliamella > Gilliamella sp. G0441. The sequence goes on from NZ_JBNRJF010000029.1 coordinate 1,124, forward strand.
TATTCAGCGATTTTAGTGGGATAGTTAGTGTAAATATAAAGCCCCATCGGTGTCGTAAACAATCCTTGTGACGTTAACTTCACTTTAGGATTATAGATACTTAAATTAAGCTTTTCTTCTGCATTAAACTCATCCCGAATAATATTTAATTTAGGTACATTTGTACTACCTGCATAAACACTATTGGAGCCAAGTAAAAAAGCAGCACTAATACCCAGGCAAAGTGGATGCCGGGTCCAGTTATGTTTTTTCATTTTAGTTTATTTCCTTTCTCTTCTTCTAAGATCAATTATATTTTTTATTTTCGTAATTCAATTCAACATCAAAATTTATCCATAAACCTTAAAAATGATTGATAACTAATCCCAATTAATCTTTGTTGATAAATAATAAATTAGCTAACCAATCCGCTAAAAAAAATTACAAAATAAAACATTTTTATTAAATAAATTTATTAAATATTTTCCGAATATTTACACAATAATACATTGATCGCAACAAACGATCAATATCTATTATTTCGATCGCTTATATCTATATTAATTAAATTATTGCTTTGGTTAACCGTTTTTAATTATAAAAAGTAAGGTTAAGAAGACTGGTTAATTAGAAATAAAAAACCCCCGATAAACGGGGGAAAGAATTGAAAGGATTGGGATAGACAGGCTTCCTTGTCTGTCTTTAAGTTTGATGATAATTACTGATTTACCTCCGTAACACCAAAATCAACTTTACTTGGTAACCCTGGCGATACTCTCACCACTTTTGGATTACGTCCGTTTACTTTGTATGCTTTCGGTAAACTTCGTGGGTCTAGCTTGATAACGAAGTTTGCTCCTCGCTCCCAACGGCCTCCCGATACACCGACTATATGGTAACGACCATGCGTATCGGTTGTGATGATCTCGCCACGG
>NZ_JBNRJF010000030.1:0-2026 GCF_050589305.1 Gilliamella sp. G0441
ATCCTGTTTTTGCTGCTCTTTATTGCGGATGATTAACTCACCTTTTTCAACCGCCGATTTTGTCGTGCTTGAGTCACTATCACTGTTTTGATAAGCCGTTGGTACACCCGGGCCTCCGGTTCCCCCACTCACCGAAACATGCGTTACTTTAAAGTCTGCCTTGTTTTTTATATCAGTGAAGCTGATGGTGCCGGTATCAAGTTTGTTTTTACTTTTATCTTCCGCTTCCGACGCTATCACCGCACCTTTTAAGTCAGTATTATTACCCACATAAATATCATAACCGCCTTTTCCGGCAAATATCCCCGACTGGTCTGTCACACTTGCCCATTTACTGTCTATATTCGTTGCTGATATCGAACCATTGGCACTAAATCCTGTGCCTGCCGTGCCACTGACCGAGGCACTGATTTTCTCGTAGTCATAATCATCCGTATCTTGCAGTGACTGAATATTCAGGTTATTACCGACATCCATCTTCACCGTATCGCCTTTCAACTGACCACCCACCACATTGACATCATTGCCTGTTTTGATATTCAGTTTGTTCTTGGCATCAATAACGCTTTCCGTCCATGCACTGCCGTCAGCAACTTCCCGCTCACGACTAAAATTACCGTTCGCTTTAAACCGCAGACCACTTTCATCTCCGCCTACCTGGAATTGAATACCTGCCGCCGCACTATAACTTTTTTCATCCCGGTCACTGTGTTGCGTATTTACTGCACCAATCACATTCAAATCACGATTTGCCGTCAGGTTAATATCATTGCCGGCTTTGATATCACTGCCTTTTAACGTGATATCACCCCCGTTTTTATTCGCATCACCCGTAGCAACAATATTGATATTTTTACCCGCTGACACGCCACTGCTAATCACATTATGTTGTTCCTGATTGACTACACGCTCAGTCCGTTGCGTTCCCACCATGGCACTGACGCCAATCGAGGCTTGACTTTGACCTTTATCGTTCTTCAGCTGTAAATTTTGTATCTCTTCTGTAACTGTTAAACCTGACTTTATCGATTGCAACGCCATTATCTTATCGTTGTCTTTATGTTTCGCCCGCTCAAGAGCTTGCGCTGCTTCATAAACATTAGCAGCCGTCCCCGTTAACGCAACCGTTAATCCGGATTTTTCATAACTGTACTCTTCTTTATAGGTCGTTTTCGCATCAAGCGATGTGATTTCAACATTTTCCGCTTTTAAATTAACATCCTGCTGCGCAATAATGTCACTTCCACGTACCTTGATATCCTTGCCCGCCTGAATGTTGACATTACCTTGAGTACTGCCTACCACACTGCCAACATAAGCTTTTTCCGTATCGGTTTGTTTTAAATCTTCTTTCGTTTTACCAATCGTGACACCCAGTCCACCACTGCTCATTAAGCCTGATTTTTTATTGATGGTCTGTTGGTATTTATAGTAAGACTCTTCTGCAGCATCGATATTAACATTATTCCCCGCCTGCAAATTCACATCATCTGTCCCGACAACCTGACTACCGCTCACCGTTAAATCATGACCGGCATTGAGTGTCACACTCTCACCGCTCAGACTGCTGCCAATGGCCGTTTTATTATGCTCTTCACCATAGTGTGAATATTTGCTTTTCGAAAAGGTTGATTTCGTGCTCGATTTGGCTCGTGCTTCATGGTCATACGTCGCCTGCCCGGCGGTAATAAGAATATCATTTCCGGCTTGCGCAACTATGTTCCCGTCGCTGTTGATATCGCTGGCTTTTACCTTCACATCATGCCCGGCTTTCAGGGTTAAATTACCGGCCGTACTGATAGATGAGCCTACCTCCTGCGTCGACTCCCGACGGTCATAATTTTTACTGTCAAGCGTGTAATCGGTGGCATGACTGATGGTTTGGGTACCCAGAGATATATCGTTCCCCGCAATCAGCGTAGTTTCCTTGCCGTTACTGATAATATCCGCCGCATTAATGTTAATATTGCGCTGACCGGTTAACCGTAATGTCCCTTCTTTGTCAGATACATACACGGTTGCCGTG
>NZ_JBNRJF010000031.1:0-1668 GCF_050589305.1 Gilliamella sp. G0441
TAAACAAACAATCTGTGTGAACACTTACGAGCGCTTCGTAAGGAGGTGATCCAACCGCAGGTTCCCCTACGGTTACCTTGTTACGACTTCACCCCAGTCATGAATCACACCGTGGTAAACGCCCTCCCGAAGGTTAAGCTATCTACTTCTGGTGCAACCCACTCCCATGGTGTGACGGGCGGTGTGTACAAGGCCCGGGAACGTATTCACCGTGACATTCTGATTCACGATTACTAGCGATTCCGACTTCATGGAGTCGAGTTGCAGACTCCAATCCGGACTTAGACGTACTTTCTGAGGTCCGCTTGCTCTCGCGAGGTCGCCTCCCTTTGTATACGCCATTGTAGCACGTGTGTAGCCCTGGTCGTAAGGGCCATGATGACTTGACGTCGTCCCCACCTTCCTCCGCTTTATCAACGGCAGTCTCCTTTGAGTTCCCGACCTAATCGATGGCAACAAAGGATAAGGGTTGCGCTCGTTGCGGGACTTAACCCAACATTTCACAACACGAGCTGACGACAGCCATGCAGCACCTGTCTCACAGTTCCCGAAGGCACTCCAGCATCTCTGCCAGATTCTGTGGATGTCAAGACCAGGTAAGGTTCTTCGCGTTGCATCGAATTAAACCACATGCTCCACCGCTTGTGCGGGCCCCCGTCAATTCATTTGAGTTTTAACCTTGCGGCCGTACTCCCCAGGCGGTCGATTTATCGCGTTAGCTTCGGAGCCCATCACTCAGGGCAACAAACTCCAAATCGACATCGTTTACAGCGTGGACTACCAGGGTATCTAATCCTGTTTGCTCCCCACGCTTTCGCATCTCAGCGTCAGTATCTGTCCAGAAGGCCGCCTTCGCCACCGGTATTCCTCCACATCTCTACGCATTTCACCGCTACACGTGGAATTCTACCTTCCTCTACAATACTCCAGATAACCAGTTTTAAGTGCAATTCCCAGGTTGAGCCCGGGGCTTTCACACCTAACTTAATTATCCGCCTACATGCCCTTTACGCCCAGTCATTCCGATTAACGCTCGCACCCTCCGTATTACCGCGGCTGCTGGCACGGAGTTAGCCGGTGCTTCTTCTGTAGCTAACGTCAACTGCATGCACTTTTCATACACACAACTTCCTCACTACCGAAAGTACTTTACAACCCGAAGGCCTTCTTCATACACGCGGCATGGCTGCATCAGGGTTTCCCCCATTGTGCAATATTCCCCACTGCTGCCTCCCGTAGGAGTCTGGACCGTGTCTCAGTTCCAGTGTGGCTGGTCATCCTCTCAGACCAGCTAGAGATCGTCGCCTTGGTGAGCCTTTACCCCACCAACTAGCTAATCCCATATGGGCTCATCAAATGGCGCACGTCCTTTCGGAACCGTACTTTGGTCTCTCAACTTTATGCGGTATTAGCAGTCGTTTCCAACTGTTGTCCCCCTCCATTTGGCAGATCCCCATACTTTACTCACCCGTCCGCCACTCGTCATCAAGTGCAAGCACTCATGTTACCGTTCGACTTGCATGTGTTAAGCCTGCCGCCAGCGTTCAATCTGAGCCATGATCAAACTCTTCAATTTAAAGTTTGATGCTCAATAACTGTTTCTGACATATTCAAATGAATCTTCAGTGTCACTTATCAAGACTTAATTTTTTGAGTCCGTAGACTTTT
>NZ_JBNRJF010000032.1:0-1643 GCF_050589305.1 Gilliamella sp. G0441
ATCTTTTTGTTGATAGCCGTAATTATTCATATCAAGGATTAAACATTAAATTATGTACAGCACATTTTCCAAAATAAATTCAGAATCAGATAATACATTTAAAAATTTAAAGCCAATTTAACTAAAACGGCTACGACAGGGTTAGCACTTTTAAAAAACACACAAATTACTTACATAACGATAAAAACCTTTATTAAGTTATCGATAAAAAATAAAGCTTTTATATTGTTTAGATAACTTAATGTTTGTATATTAAAATTTAGTGTTATATTTAGTCAAAGAATTTATTAATATTTTTGTCAATTTGGGGATTTTGGGTGCTTTAGCTATTGAATTGATTGTATTTTAAACAGGGAATATTAGATAGCTTTACTTTCATCCATTAATCAAAAATAGGGCCGACTTTGCTGCGTTAAAATTTAATGAATATAATTGATCGATAAAATTTTTAATCTATTAATACGAAATACAATTTAATAAGTTCTTCGATTTGAAAGAACTTAATACTGGTTTACCCATTATTGAATCATAACCGATAAACCAGAATGATAATTTTAACGATATAAACTTTTATTTGTTACTGTTATAGTCGTTAATCTTTGATGAATATTAATCACTTATTTCTAATAATTCATCTGCTTTGATTTTTCCATAATTTTCAACCCCATTTTTAACTTTAAAAACTAGGTGTTTGGTATCGATAACGCCAAACCAATCATTTTTAAAATTTTGACTGACAACATCTATTTTATTTTGGGCAAATAACTCTCCATTATTGTAAAATTCGATTGTGTCTATCATCAATGTATCATTAGCATGAATGGTTTTTCGATTATCAAATCGTCCTTCAATTATTCCTTCTTCATTTTCTTGTCCTGCTATTTTAATCGTGTTGGCACTCATTTCACCCTGCCAGTCATTTTTAAAGTTGTTACTGATTATATCTAATTCCCCTGATGAGAGAATTTTTCCTTGGTTATAGCCATCTGTAACTTGAATCGTTAAATTGTTAGCGGCAGTGATTTCATTGTAATTTCTAAAATTTACAAAATTAGTATATATTTCATTAGCCTTTATTAGACCTTGCCAGCTATTTACAAAATTACTGCCTGATAAATGCAAATTAGTCGCTAAGATTTTCCCATAATTATGTAAACTATTACTAATCAAACCTATCGCATCAGCCTCTATTAGACCATAGTTGGTAATAGCAGTATCAAAATAATTAGAACTAGGCTCAATCATAGCATAGTTGAAAGATAGTTTACCGTTCCAATCATTTTTAAATTCACTATGTTTAAAATGTAAATTTAATTTTATCGCTATTTGACCTTGGTTATACATTTTCCCATACGATACAATATGTCCACCATCACCACTTACCAATCCCCAATTATCAAATTGATTTGTTATTATGGAAACAACTTGATCGGCTTCTATTTTTCCACTCCAAGTATTAACCACTGTTCCGACATGTCCTTTACCTATACCCACCGATGAACTTTTAATATTACCTTCATTAACTATATTTGTTCCAGATAATGAAACAACTTCTCCAGCTTGAATTAAGCCTGTATCCTTATTGATAATATTATTTTCATTTTCGACCGATATTTCATTTTCAGATATCAGTTTATTTACGT
>NZ_JBNRJF010000033.1:0-1624 GCF_050589305.1 Gilliamella sp. G0441
TGAAATATCACATATCAACATAGGAATTAAAAAAAATAATGAAATTGATAAAAATGAACTTATAGATAAATAAAAAATTTGATTTGATAATTTTTTACGTTTTAAAACACAGTAGTTATCATTAGCATAGATCAACCGATCCTCAGGGCTGGTTAAGTAATTTTTCCCTTTCTCTAAATCCCCAATCCAACCAAAACGTTGGGGGCGGTACTTTGATGGCATATCTGGCTCCTGTTGTTTAGTTTTATTTCCAACTTTCTTTACTATCTAACCTTATTACTGCTTAACCTGATATTTTTGTTTGATGTTGGCTAGCTCATCTTGTGTTGTGGCATTGAATGCCTCGATCATCCATTTGGGCCAACCTTGACCTTTTATAATTTTTTGTTTGAATTTGTCTTCTTGGTCGGTTGGGTAGATGCTTCGGCTGGGGTCGGCTAATTTATCAAATATCATATAATTATTGACCCAACCCCAGATTAAATGACTACCTACCCCTTTTCGGGCTGGGTCGAACATGATATGGTCAATGGTTTGGTTAGTGCCGGGTTTGCACACCATTAAAATATCGCTAACTAGTGAGTAAGGTGAATAGTTATGAATGGCAACACCGTGTAAATCTGCCCAATCATACTCTTTTATTCGGCGTTTATTGGGGTGTAAAAAAAATAAGGGGTTATACCAAAATCGAAAGCTAAAAAAGTAACTTTCATTCACATACACTTTACCCGTTTTACGGTTAAAAATAATTGGACTTCCTCGGCGAGTGAATAGGTTTTGATAGAATTCAGGAAGTAATGAAAAATATATAGCAATTGTAAAGGCTAATATACCTATTGTGATTAAAATTAAAATCGAAGTATGATTAAATTTAATAAAAATAGGTACAGCTTGATAATAGTAGATAGATATAATTATATAACCAATTAATAGTAATGTAGAAATTATTAAATAAAAAATCTGGTCAGATAATTTTTTACGTTTTAAAACACAGTAGTTATCATTAGCATAGATTAACCGATCTTCAGGGCTAGTTAAGTAATTTTTCCCTTTTTCTAGATCTCCTATCCAACCAAAACGTTGGGGGCGGTACTTTGACGGCATATCTGGCTCCTGTTGTTTAGCTTTATTTCCAGTTTTCTGTACTATCATCTAACCTTATTATTGCTTAACCTGATATTTTTGTTTGATGTTGGTTAGTTCGTCTTGTGTTGTGGCATTGAATGCTTCGATCATCCATTTGGGCCAACCTTGACCGTTAATAATTTTTTGTTTGAATTTGTCTTCTTGGTCGGTTGGGTAGATGCTTCGGCTGGGGTCGGCTAATTTATCAAATATCATATAATTATTGACCCAACCCCAGATCAAATGACTACCTACCCCTTTTCGGGCTGGGTCGAACATAATATGGTCTATGGTTTGATTAGTGCCGGGTTTGCAGACCATTAAAATATCGCTAACTAGTGAATAAGGGGAGTAGTTATGAATGACAACACCGTGTAAATCTTCCCAGTCATACTCTTTTATTCGGCGTTTATTGGGGTGTAAAAATACTAAGGGGTTATACCAAAATCGAAAGCTAAAAAAGTAACTTTCATTCACATACACTTTACCGGTTTTACGG
>NZ_JBNRJF010000034.1:0-1523 GCF_050589305.1 Gilliamella sp. G0441
GGTCAGTTGTTTACTGGCCGTTACGGTCAACTCGCCATCTACACTGTCAATTTTGATATCGTCTTTAGCCGCTATATTCAGGTTCGCATCCTGTGCCTGTACATCAATATCTCCCTGATTGGCAAAAAGCTTCATCCCCGATTTATGGGCAAATAATCCTATCGCCTCGCCCGAAGACACTGTGATATTTTTTAACGCCGTTATATCTGTCTGCTTTTCAGCTACTACCGAAAAGCTGTTGCCCGTTGATAATTGAATATTTTCCGGACTGGTTAACGCTATCCCTTCCTGAGCATAGGCTAAAATTCCACTCTGACTTAATGCTGTTAGATTTGTTTTTAGCTTGTCCTGACTCTCCGTATCGGCTCCGTGAGCTTCTGATTGGCTTGCCGCATCCTGTAACGCTTTGGCTATCGACAGTGCATTTTCTAACTGCGCTATTGCACCTTGCATGTCCAGCTGTTTGCCTTGCGCTTTCGGCGTTGTTTGTGTGGTCAGGTATAACCCTTTTTCTGCGGCTATAGCACCCCATTCATCGGTACGAAGCTCAAAACCTTCACCCCGACCTTCTTTATTTCGATTAACTAAGTGACCTATATTTAACTGGGTTTTGCCGTATTCAGTCGCCAGTTTGATATGCTCCTGACCCCGCTTGTCATCCATCCGCAATTTGTTGTTGGCCGGCGTGCGAATTACATTTCGATGTTTATTTATCGTGCTCACCGGGTCTGGATGTGCGCTGTCATGCATCGCATGAGCGATATAAGGTCTGTCCGGATTGCCGTCCATAAACGCAATCGCAACTTCTGTACCGTCAATTAATGGAAAGTGAAATCCATAATTGCTTCCCGCATACGGTCTTGCCAGTCTAACCCATAAACTCTCTTCACCTTTTTTCCACTCTTTCAAGTCGAAATTAAATTTAACCCGATAGCGTCCATGAGCATCAATATAACCGTATGTATCATTGTCCGGACTGGTCACCCGTGCCGGCAATGTCCCCCCGACTTGTGGCCACGCTATCGGAGCCGGACGGTAAGGTTTTAATACCTCATAAGCAATTGCCGTAAAGCTCAGTTCATACGCTTCTGAGCGACTGCCTTGTCCCTCGACACTTAATATGATGATGCCTTCTTCAACATCTACCAGCGGATTTTGATTTATACAGACATGTTGACCCGGAACAAGGTTATAACTGTTGGTTTTCCCTCGAATGATTATTTTTTTACTGATTGCATGCTCATGGCGGATACGCGCATACCATTTACCACTTTCTGTAATGTCACTTTCGCTACCGCCATTATCGTTTGACTCTACGTCATTTTCGGTATCTTCATTCTGAGTATTACCATTCCCCACGCCTGCATCCAATCGTTTATAGTTCTCTCCATAACGATAGTCCGTTCCGTAAGTGGTCATGTCATTCGGTTGGGTGTTTTCTTCTCCCAGTAAATTTTCCTTCGCTTCCCGGTAATTATAATCCTGTACGATAACCGATGATTCCACCAGTTGACTGTGCAGTG
>NZ_JBNRJF010000035.1:0-1054 GCF_050589305.1 Gilliamella sp. G0441
TCTCATCAGGGAAAACTCATCTCGAGGCTAGTTTCGTACTTAGATGCTTTCAGCACTTATCTATTCCGCACGTAGCTACCGGGCAATGCAATTGGCATCACAACCCGAACACCAGCGGTGCGTTCACTTCGGTCCTCTCGTACTAGAAGCAAACCCTCTCAATTTTCCTACGCCCATGGCAGATAGGGACCGAACTGTCTCACGACGTTCTAAACCCAGCTCGCGTACCACTTTAAACGGCGAACAGCCGTACCCTTGGGACCTACTTCAGCCCCAGGATGTGATGAGCCGACATCGAGGTGCCAAACACCGCCGTCGATATGAACTCTTGGGCGGTATCAGCCTGTTATCCCCGGAGTACCTTTTATCCGTTGAGCGATGGCCCTTCCATTCAGAACCACCGGATCACTATGACCTACTTTCGTACCTGCTCGAGCCGTCACTCTCGCAGTCAAGCTAGCTTTTGCCATTGCACTAACCTCCTGATGTCCGACCAGGATTAGCTAACCTTCGTGCTCCTCCGTTACTCTTTGGGAGGAGACCGCCCCAGTCAAACTACCCACCAGACAGTGTCCCTTACCTCGATTCAGAAGTATAGGTTAGAACATCAAACATTAAAGGGTGGTATTTCAAGGATGACTCCATGCATACTGGCGTACACACTTCTTAGTCTCCCACCTATCCTACACATTAAGGCTCAATGTTCACTGTCAAGCTATAGTAAAGGTTCACGGGGTCTTTCCGTCTTGCCACGGGTACACCGCATCTTCACGGCGATTTCAATTTCACTGAGTCTCGGGTGGAGACAGCCTGGCCATCATTACGCCATTCGTGCAGGTCGGAACTTACCCGACAAGGAATTTCGCTACCTTAGGACCGTTATAGTTACGGCCGCCGTTTACTGGGGCTTCGATCAAGAGCTTCTGCTTACGCATAACCCCATCAATTAACCTTCCAGCACCGGGCAGGCGTCACACCGTATACGTCCACTTTCGTGTTTGCACAGTGCTGTGTTTTTATTAAACAGTTGCAGCCAGCTGGTATCTTCGACTGA
>NZ_JBNRJF010000036.1:0-1022 GCF_050589305.1 Gilliamella sp. G0441
CGCTAAATAGAGGGAGCCACCGGCCTCTATTGTGGCACTGTGGTTACTGACCTGCTGACTGCGACCGGTCACCCCTTGTGTGCTGGCCTGCCCGCCAATAAACATCTCACCCTGACTTAATAATAATGCATGGTCTTTATTCAGCAGCTCCCGGGCACCGATAAGTAACCGGTCACGGGCACCAATCACCGGCGCCACCGAGCTGGCAGCGGACTTCAGGTTAGTCAGCTTGCCGGTATTAATCACCACCGCATCCCCATAAATACGACCGCTGTCGAGATTATTGAGCGTATCGGTCTGAATATCAGTCAGCCCGCCATCAATCACACCATAATTGGTGAGTGCCGTGCCCGAAATCCGGGTATTGCCCCCGGCAATATCGCCATCCTGTTGATTATTAAGTTCACGGGCGGTCAGGGTTAATTGCCCCCCGGATTTAATTTGTGACTGATTGTCAATGCGGCCACTGGCAGTAAGGGTTAGCTGACCATTGGCCAGAATGGTTTGTTGATTAATCCAGTCAGATACCACCGTCAGGAACATATCCTGACCGCTTTCTATACGACCGTTGCGATTACCGGCTAATGTGTGGCTGCCTATTTTTAACGTCGAAAGCGACGATATTGTCCCGTCCTGATTATTCAGCGTATTCAGATACGCCTGAGTAGACCCGGCTATCGTTAACTGCCCCTGACTTAATACCTTCCCTTGCTGATTATCAAGATGTTGCGTGGTGAGATTAAGCACGGTTTTACCAAATAAGGTTCCTTCCCGGTTATCTACCGTTGACCCGTGGAGAGTCAGCGCATCGGCACTGAGTGTGGCGTGTTTTGCCGACACGCCGTCAATGCCATGAATCGTTGCCTGACCGTCAACATACACACCGGCATTATCAAGATTGACAGCACCCGCACGGGCATTTAATGTTAAGGTATCACTGCTTAGCTTAAGCCCCTGTCCGTCAATGGCTTTCGCGCTGATGATCGCGTTTTTTGTCGCCTGCACCGCACCGTGTAAATGCA
>NZ_JBNRJF010000037.1:0-991 GCF_050589305.1 Gilliamella sp. G0441
AGCGATATCAGTTGCAGCTAAAATTGCCATTGCTGTGCCGATTGGTCCGGGTAAATATTGTCCAATTTGTTCTGGTGCTCGCATCCATAATTCAGCATAATCGCTACCGTTTGGCATTTCTTTACCTTTAATTAAGTCACTAAATGCTTGCTTGGTTTCTTCTTGCGTTAAATAACCATTAGCATACGCATCAAGTATCGCATCGTATTGAGCCCCAGTATCATGATGTATACCAACAAAATCACCCCATTTACCACCTTCACTCGGGCTTAAACCATTATTCTCAACCGCATTTTTACCTGCGGCTATACCCGTGCTGACATCGCCCACATCACCACCTACACTGGCTACAGCCAGTCCGGTGGCAAGTTGGGCGAGTGCGCTGAGGTTTTCTTTTTCTGCTTCGGTTAAGTCCTTAACCTCTTTTCCATAGAGCTGCTTGCGTATGATATCCGCAGCAAGTTCACCGGTTACGGCACCGGCACCGCCGGCTAGTCCTGAGTTGCCTTGTAGTTCAGCTACCACCGCACCCAAAATCGCATGAGAAATTAAACGGGCAGTTTCATTATCTCCTGTCTGGATTTTTATCTGCTCCGCTACCCAAGGTGCACTTGCGCCAGCCAGTCCGCCCGTGATGTTGCCGGTGATAATGCCGGTCACTATCGATATCGCACTGTCTATCCCTTTGCTAACATCACTCCCCATTCCGCCCAGGTTTTTATTATTTTCTCTATTCGTTTTTAACTGCTCATCAACCGCAACGTAATAGAAGTAGTCTTTATTCTGATTATAATAATCCTCAACAGTTTTATATTTGGCTTTTTCTGCATCACTCAGCTTATTATAGGCCTTTTCCGCTTCCAGCTTCGATAACGCATCCTTATTTTTATCTACGTCATTTTGCGCCTGAATTCGGTCATACTTATTCATTACACTTTTTGCTTGCTGTGCTATGTCTTTGATAAGCTCGACCGTTTCTATTTTGTCTAAC
>NZ_JBNRJF010000038.1:0-926 GCF_050589305.1 Gilliamella sp. G0441
AGTTTATACGGGGCAAAATTATATCACGAAAGTGAGCAGTCGACCCAGTATGGTGATACCCGCACATTAGCGACGGTGTTTTTATCGAATGGTGAAACCCGGGGCAGTCACAATGAATTAGCATCGACCGGTGGTAGTTTATACTTTTTAAAACATCAGCGTATAACCGAAGGGAGTTTAAAACTGTCGGTAGAAGTGCGTGACCGTAATACCGGTCGGGTACTGAGTACCAGCACCCTGACCGAAGGGGTTGATTATGAAGTGAACCAGTTTCAGGGTCGGGTGATATTAACCAAAGCCCTGCCGATGACGACAAACGGGGGCACAGGTAGCTCAATTATCGAAAGCGGTAATCTGGTTGGGGGTGACCCGGTGTGGATTATTGCGGAATATGAATATTATTCAGACGGTTTTGACTTTGACGGTCAAAAAGTGTTTGGTGGTCGGGCTTATCACTGGTTAAACGACCATATTCGTATTGGCGGGACATATATCAGTGAAGACCAGGCAAGCGGTGAAACGTATGAGTTAAAAGGACTGGATGTGATTGTCAGACCGACGCAGGGAACACACACGCATTTTGAATATGCCAAAAGTAAGGCCGGGATGAGTGATATTTTTGTGTCGAGCAATGGTGGTCTGTCATTTAATCAGACGGTGTTATCGGGTGATACACGGGGAGCGGCATGGAAGATTAACCAAAAAATCGAATTCAGTGATTTGATGGGTGAGGATATTCCGTTAAGTTTTACAGGTTATTACTCAATGCAGCAGGAAGGCTTTTCGTCCTTTGCTAAAGCCCGCAGCAGTGATTTAGAAGAGTGGGGTGGCGAATTACGTTATGACTTTGAGGCGGATAAAAAAGGGGTCTTACTGGGTTACAGCAGTGAAAAAGACAAGGCAAATTATGTTGAAAAAATAGCCCG
>NZ_JBNRJF010000039.1:0-739 GCF_050589305.1 Gilliamella sp. G0441
CGTTAATTTCTCCTCCAACATTCCTTTTACACTGGGCTCACAACAGTTCCGGTATCGTCTGGATTATCAGGGACAATATACGCGCAAAGGGAATTTAACCTCACCTGACCAATTTTCGATTGGCGGACGCTGGAGTGTACGTGGCTTTGATGGCGAGTTGACGTTAAAAGCTGACCGCGGTTGGTATGTCCGTAATGAGTTGTCATGGCAGGCACCGTTAAATCATGAGCCGTATTTAGGATTTGATACCGGCGAAGTATCCGGGGCAAAAAGTGAATATCTGTTAGGTCGGCATTTAACCGGCAGTGTGGTGGGGGTACGTGGCAGTAACTTTGGCATGTACTATGACCTGTTTGCCGGCATGCCTGTTCGTAAGCCAAAAGGATTTAAAACTAATCCAATGACATTAGGCTTTTCACTTAACTGGAGTTTTTAATCTTATTGCCTGACGTTGCAAATTTGGCGGAGTATTCCCGAACAACGTCAGCCAATAGCTCACTCAAGAAAACAATGAAAACAATCAGTAAAAGAGAAGCAAGCTGAAACACACTTACCTTAAAAATAAGTGTCATAGCAGACGAAAAAATCAGCAAACATATTAACAAAAAACAATATATTAATAAGCAAAAATAACATCATAAAACAATAATAAACAAAACAATTACAGTATAAGGTTATATAAGGGTATTAGCATGAATAAGGATTTATATCGGGTTATCTTTAATAAAAAACGTGGCAT
>NZ_JBNRJF010000040.1:0-675 GCF_050589305.1 Gilliamella sp. G0441
CAGGACAGCCAACTGCTTTCAGGTCAGACCATGCAAATTAATGCAAGGCAGTTTGATAATCTGGAAACCAAAGGTGAACGCTGGATTAAAGAGGTCGATTCAAAAGGTCATGAAAATCGCGGAAGGATTTCTCACTATAAAAATAAAGATAGTAGTGACTGGAAAATTAAACAGAAATACAGCGCTTATCAAGGGGTTAATACCACTGAAGCGATGTCACTGGGCACGTTAACGGTGGCGGAAAACACTCAGCTTTCCCCGGTATCCACTGTTGCTGATAAACACGGGGTAACGGTTTTACCACCGGAATTTGTTCAGTACCCGACGGTGGTGCCGATTAAATTGCCGGATAATACCATTTTTCAAATCAGACCGGAAAAAGAGAGTTTATATTTAATTGAAACTGACCCTCGCTTTACTAACCGTAAAAAATGGGTAAGCAGTTTAGATGTTATTGATTCTGACAGTTTACATAAACGGTTAGGTGATGGTTACTATGAACAGAAATTGATTCAGGACCAGTTGATTGCACTGACCGGTAAAAGTTACCTGTCCGGTTATAACAACAGTGATGACCAGTACCGGGATTTACTCTTAGCCGGTCAGTTATATAGCAAACAATATCAGCTGCAACCGGGGGTTGCCTTAAGCGAAGAGCAGATGGCGGCATTAACC
>NZ_JBNRJF010000041.1:0-640 GCF_050589305.1 Gilliamella sp. G0441
TATCGCTCATGCGATGCATGACAGCGCACATCCAGACCCGGTGAGCACGATAAATAAACATCGAAATGTAATTCGCACGCCGGCCAACAACAAATTGCGGATGGATGACAAACGGGGTCAGGAGCATATCAAGCTGGCGACTGAATACGGCAAAACCCAGTTAAATATAGGTCACTTAGTTAATCGAAATAAAGAAGGTCGGGGTGAAGGATTTGAGCTTCGTACCGATGAATGGGGTGCTATAGCCGCAGAAAAAGGGTTATACCTGACCACACAAACAACGCCGAAAGCGCAAGGCAAACAGCTGGACATGCAAGGCGCAATAGCGCAGTTAGAAAATGCACTGTCGATAGCCAAAGCGTTACAGGATGCGGCAAGCCAATCAGAAGCCCACGGAGCCGATACGGAGAGTCAGGACAAGCTAAAAACAAATCTAACGGCATTAAGTCAGAGTGGAATTTTAGCCTATGCTCAGGAAGGGATAGCGTTAACCAGTCCGGAAAATATTCAATTATCAACGGGCAACAGTTTTTCGGTAGTAGCTGAAAAGCAGACAGATATAACGGCGTTAAAAAATATCACAGTGTCTTCGGGCGAGGCGATAGGATTATTTGCCCATAAATCGGGGATGAAGCTTTTT
>NZ_JBNRJF010000042.1:0-638 GCF_050589305.1 Gilliamella sp. G0441
ATAAATAAAAAATTTGATTTGATAATTTTTTACGTTTTAAAACACAGTAGTTATCATTAGCATAGATCAACCGATCCTCAGGGCTGGTTAAGTAATTTTTCCCTTTCTCTAGATCCCCTATCCAACCAAAGCGTTGGGGGCGATATTTTGACGGCATATCTGGCTCCTGTTGTTTGGTCTTATTTCCAACATTCTTTACTATCTAACCTTGTTATTGCTTAACCTGATATTTTTGTTTGATTTCGGCTAGCTCGTCTAGTGTTGTGGCATTGAACGCTTCGATCATCCATTTGGGCCAACCTTGACCGTTGATAATTTTCCGTTTGAATTTGTCTTCTTGGTCGGTTGGGTAGATGCTTCGGCTGGAGTCGGCTAATTTATCAAATATCATATAATTATTAGCCCAACCCCAGATTAGATGACTACCTACCCCTTTTCGGGCTGGGTCGAACATGATATGGTCTATGGTTTGGTTAGTGCCGGGTTTGCACACCATTAAAATATCGCTAACTAGTGAGTAAGGCGAATAGTTATGAATGACAACACCGTGTAAATCTTCCCAGTCATACTCTTTTATTCGGCGTTTATTGGGGTGTAAAAATACTAAGGGGTTATACCAAAATCGAAAGCTAAAAAAG
>NZ_JBNRJF010000043.1:0-635 GCF_050589305.1 Gilliamella sp. G0441
TGTCGTTGGGCATGTGTGACTGCGTACCTTTTGTATAATGGGTCAGCGACTTATATTCTGTAGCAAGGTTAACCGAATAGGGGAGCCGAAGGGAAACCGAGTATTAACTGTGCGTTAAGTTGCAGGGTATAGACCCGAAACCCGGTGATCTAGCCATGGGCAGGTTGAAGGTTGGTTAACACTAACTGGAGGACCGAACCGACTAATGTTGAAAAATTAGCGGATGACCTGTGGCTGGGGGTGAAAGGCCAATCAAACCGGGAGATAGCTGGTTCTCCCCGAAAGCTATTTAGGTAGCGCCTCATGAGTAACTGTTGGGGGTAGAGCACTGTTTCGGCTAGGGGGCCATCCCGGCTTACCAACCCGATGCAAACTCCGAATACTGACAAGTTTAATCATGGGAGACACACGGCGGGTGCTAACGTTCGTCGTGAAGAGGGAAACAACCCAGACCGCCAGCTAAGGTCCCCAAGTCATAGTTAAGTGGGAAACGAAGTGGGAAGGCTTAGACAGCTAGGATGTTGGCTTAGAAGCAGCCATCATTTAAAGAAAGCGTAATAGCTCACTAGTCGAGTCGGCCTGCGCGGAAGATGTAACGGGGCTAAAACTATGCACCGAAGCTGCGGCAGTGCACG
>NZ_JBNRJF010000044.1:0-611 GCF_050589305.1 Gilliamella sp. G0441
AGCGTAGTTTCCTTGCCGTTACTGATAATATCCGCCGCATTAATGTTAATATTGCGCTGACCGGTTAACCGTAATGTCCCTTCTTTGTCAGATACATACACGGTTGCCGTGTTATCTAACCAGCGCTCTTTGCCGGACTGATGTTGTTCCGTTGTTAAAATAATGTCCCGACCGGCATAGGCATCAAGCTCTGTTTTTGCCTGCAGTAAACCACTTTGGTTAATAATATCCTGTTTAGCCTCTAACCAGACACTGTCGCCGGCAATCGTTCCCCGGTTAATGATATTATGACCACTCGCCGCTATTTTATCCCCGCTAATCACGCCCTGATTATTGATATCCTCTTGTGTCTGAATATTCACCTGACCGGCATGCACAACATTCCCCTGCAGGTTAACGCCGGTATGCTTGCCCACCAGATATAATTTAGGCACGCTGACCACTTCCACCCGACCATCCGGTAACGTGATAGCCTGATTGACCATCCACACCATATCCGTGGTTAATGCCGCCATCTGCTCTTCGCTTAAGGCAACCCCCGGTTGCAGCTGATATTGTTTGCTATATAACTGACCGGCTAAGAGTAAATCCCGGTACTGGTCATCACTGTT
>NZ_JBNRJF010000045.1:0-589 GCF_050589305.1 Gilliamella sp. G0441
TCCTTCTTCGCCTCTGATTGCCTAGGCATCCACCGTGTACGCTTAATTTCTTAACCTTACAACTCACAGTTGTCTTGGTTTCTATTACGCTTTTTTCTCTTTTCTACTTCATAACATCCATACTTTCGTATCAATGCCTTCTGTAAAAACGAGAACTCGTTTCTTTCAGCTTGTTCCTAATTGTTAAAGAGCTTTATCTTTCTATTTACTCATATAAGTAAATACAAACATAATTTAATTCAAAAGAGACGGCTTTAATGGTGGAGCTAAGCGGGATCGAACCGCTGGCCTCCTGCGTGCAAGGCAGGCGCTCTCCCAGCTGAGCTATAGCCCCATTGTTTTCACTTCTTCAACGCCTCAAACTTCCGCTCAATGCCGTTGAATTGGTGGGTCTGAGTGGACTTGAACCACCGACCTCACCCTTATCAGGGGTGCGCTCTAACCACCTGAGCTACAGACCCAATAAAGTGACTCTTTCTAAACAAACAATCTGTGTGAACACTTACGAGCGCTTCGTAAGGAGGTGATCCAACCGCAGGTTCCCCTACGGTTACCTTGTTACGACTTCACCCCAGTCATGAATCACACC
>NZ_JBNRJF010000046.1:0-579 GCF_050589305.1 Gilliamella sp. G0441
TTTAAATTTTTAAATGTATTATCTGATTCTGAATTTATTTTGGAAAATGTGCTGTACATAATTTAATGTTTAATCCTTGATATGAATAATTACGGCTATCAACAAAAAGATGAAAGGTAAATTATTATGAATAAAGGTTTTTATCGTATTGTTTTTAATCGAGTTCGAGGGATGTTTGTTGTTGTGTCTGATATTGCCCAATCAAATCACGTTGTAGTCAGCAAGGGGCAGCAAGGCAAGTGTATTCATATCAAAAATGATTCAATGAAGACTGCTCAATCTTATCTATTAAAGCCGTTAGTTTTTTTATCCTATGTAGCATTAGGGCTGGTTAGTATGACTGGCGTCAGTTACGCAAATAATATCGTTGTCGATCAAAAAGCCAAT
This sequence comes from Gilliamella sp. G0441, assembly GCF_050589305.1. Taxonomy (NCBI): domain Bacteria; kingdom Pseudomonadati; phylum Pseudomonadota; class Gammaproteobacteria; order Orbales; family Orbaceae; genus Gilliamella; species Gilliamella sp. G0441. Next base: position 388 of record NZ_JBNRJF010000046.1, read on the forward strand.
CAAGCTCAACAACCAACAATTCAAGGTTTACCAAACGGCGTGACACAAATCGATATTGCCGCACCAACAAAAGGGGGCGTATCCCACAATAAATATACGCAATTTGACGTTTCAAAAAACGGTGTCATTTTGAATAACTCCCCAAACGGCAGTAAAACGCAATTAGCGGGTAATATTAATGGTAATGCATCA
>NZ_JBNRJF010000047.1:0-568 GCF_050589305.1 Gilliamella sp. G0441
CCCGGCATTACGGATGTTATCTGTCGCTTTGAGCGTTAAGTTTTCCTTGCTCAGTATCTTACCGCTATTGCTTACCTGACCGGTGGTACTGACCTGAAGACCGGCTTGACTACCGATTGACCCGGCGTTAGTAATGCGACCTTTTGCCTTAACCGTCATATTCCCCTGACTGACCCATGTACCGGTATTGACGATTTTACCTTCCGTTGTCAGGCTAAAATGACCTTTACTGCTTCCTAATTCACCGGCATTACGAACCCCAACCCCTTTCTCGGTGCCTACCATCTGGATTTTACCGGCATACATCCCGCCCAGTGCTGACACATCCAGTGCCACTTCCGGTTTTGGGCTGTTATCCTCCGCTAACGGGGTGATAGTCTGCGCATTGCGGCTGACTTTATTACGACCGGTCACCACATTTAAATCATTGGCCCATACCGCCGAATTTATTGACACCGAACGGGCAATTAAATCCGTGTAACTTTGTCCGGTGCTGTCGAGCCCTTTACCGGCTACCGAAATATGCCCCTGCTCAACCTGATAACCGGTTAACTCTCCGTTGTCTATT
>NZ_JBNRJF010000048.1:0-567 GCF_050589305.1 Gilliamella sp. G0441
TTCACCTCCATCCGCACGGGACTTCAATTACCATCAGCGTGCCTTCTCCCGAAGTTACGGCACCATTTTGCCTAGTTCCTTCACCCGAGTTCTCTCAAGCGCCTGAGTATTCTCTACCTGACCACCTGTGTCGGTTTCGGGTACGATTAACTATAACCTGAAGCTTAGAGGATTTTCCTGGAAGCAGGGCATCAATTACTTCACTACCTTAGTAGCTCGTCATCACGCCTCAGGGTCTCAGTGACCGGATTTGCCTAATCACACCCCTACACGCTTAACCCACCATCCAATAGGTGGTAAACCTAGCCTTCTTCGTCCCCCCATCGCAGTTATAGCCAGTACGGGAATATTAACCCGTTTCCCATCAGATACGCCCTTCGGCCTCTCCTTAGGGGTCGACTCACCCTGCCCCGATTAACGTTGGACAGGAACCCTTGGTCTTCCGGCGAGCGGGCTTTTCACCCGCTTTATCGTTACTTATGTCAGCATTCGCACTTCTGATACCTCCAGCATGCCTCACAACACACCTTCTACGGCTTACAGAACGCTCCCCTACCCAATACACTT
>NZ_JBNRJF010000049.1:0-546 GCF_050589305.1 Gilliamella sp. G0441
TTCGCTGTATGGAAGTGCTAATAGTCAGGTAGAAGATATCACCACGCGTGGAGAAGATTATCGCTATGAAGAACACCATAAAACATTGGGTGATGAGCTTACGGTTGAAAGCGGTATGTGGTATGCGCATATTCGCCATCAACATTATATCGCTGAACAATTAATTATTTCGGGAGAATGTAATAACTATCAGCTAATCCCGGGTCAGCATATAATCATTGACGAATGTCCGATTAAGGATATGGATGAAGGAATCATCATTTTATCCACGCAAACGTTAGGTAGCAGAGCAGAGCCTTTTCGTATGCATTTTACTGCTATTGCTTATGAAGCCTTAAAACCATATCGACCGGCACCGTTGCCATGGCCTCAAGTGAGCGGAACATTGCCGGCACGGGTGACAAGTCCGGATAATGACACGTATGGTTATATCGATACTCAAGGACGATATCGAATAAAATTCAATTTTGATTTAAAAAACTGGAAAAAAGGGGAAGAAAGTTTATGGGTAAGGCTGGCAAAACCTTATTCAGGTGATACATATGG
>NZ_JBNRJF010000050.1:0-530 GCF_050589305.1 Gilliamella sp. G0441
CTTCGTGGGTCTAGCTTGATAACGAAGTTTGCTCCTCGCTCCCAACGGCCTCCCGATACACCGACTATATGGTAACGACCATGCGTATCGGTTGTGATGATCTCGCCACGGGTGGTCACTAACTTCACGCCCCCCAGACCTTCTTCACCTTCATCCTGTACACCATTACCATTTCGGTCTACATACACTTTTCCGAAAATTAATGCATTGTCAAACAGTGGATCCGCTGTCACCGTTACCGTCGCTTCCGCTATATTCGACGACACTTTTCCTGTTAAGGCATTCAGTGCCATCGCTGTATTGGTATACTCGCCTTGGGTAACACCCGAGCCCACAACTAACATATAGCTGATCACCACTTCACTGTTCGCCGTTAAATCCAGTGAATCATACGTCACCGCTTTACTACCTTTCGGATCCGCTACTTTTTTGCCATTTAAACGCGATGAACCTTTCACGAACTTAAACCCTGACGGTAAAATATCTTTTATTTTAATGCGTGATTTGTGTGACGAATTATTAATCACCTT